>NZ_VMMT01000040.1:0-9328 GCF_013277355.1 Streptococcus sp. 1343 | reverse complement strand
GAGGTATGAATGATTTGGGATCAATAAAGTGCAAATCGTTGATAACATGTATAAAATAATCTAATGTAAACTGTTCAGGCCAAAATCGTGTTGGATACTGAGTCAATTCCCCTTTCCCCTTGACAGACGATATGATAATCCATACCAATGGGAAAATTGCAACAATAGTCGCACCAATCAAGAGTGCATGTGAGAGAATATCTAAATAAATACTGGATTTCTTCTTCATTATTTTCTACCCTCCTTTTCCCACTTACTGATGATAGCAAAGTAGATAAAGCAAATCGCCATCAAGAAGATAAAGAGCAACACTGTAACTGCTGAAGCACGACCCAACAATTTAGTGCCCCAACCCAGGTTGTAAGCAAAAATTGGAAGCGTCGTTGTAGCATTGGCTGGTCCACCACCAGTAATGAGGTAGATAATGTCAAAGTTATTAAAGATCCATACAGTTCTCAAAACAACTAGAAGCCCTACAACTACTTTAATATGTGGAAAGACGATAAACTTGAACACCTGCCAACTTGAAGCACCATCTATCTTAGCAGCCTCAAATTGTTCTTCTGGTACTGTTTGCAAAGCTGAAAGCACATTAACCATAATCATCGGCGCTCCAAACCAAATGTTGATAAACACCAAACATAGGAATGCCCATGTACTATCTGTCAAAAATGCAGGTGTATGTTCCATTAAACCTAATTTTACGATTAGATTAGGTAAATAGCCATAAACCCCGTTTAGAATCCACTGCCAAGAGAAGGCAATAACGATTGTAGGAAATGCCCAAGGAACAATCAATAAGGTCCTATATAATTTCTTAAAGTGGCGTACTCTGTGAAGAGCTAAAGCCAATACAAACCCTACTAAAACTTGACCAACTAATGAGAAAATGGTCCACTTAATTGAATTAAAGAACGCATTAAAGAAGTTGGGATCTGATAGCACAGCTTTATAGTTAGCTAAACCAACAAATTTATAATTGGGCATAATCAAATGCTTATTGGTAAAGCTATAAAAAATACTCGAGAAAAACGGATAAACAAAGAGTAATCCTACGATAATCATAGCTGGCAAAACAAATATCCAGCGAGTTAAATTACGTTCTTTAACCATTCTCCTTCTCCCTTCTTTTACAAGATTGGGCTAGGGCTTTTCAGCTCACTAGCCCACCTATTTTCTAGTCTTTTACATCTACTGAACAGCCTCAAATAAATCGTTTAATTGTTTTTCTGCTTCTTTTGCAGCTTTCATAGGATCTGTTCCATTTGTAATGATATCTTGGAACATTTGTTCAATAATGTGTTGGTTAGTCAACATACCAGCTTGTACACTTGGTCCATTTTCATAACCAATAGCAGTACCTTTTTTAACAGCTTCAGTAATCACTTCTTCAGCATGTTTAAATTTCTTACGAGTTTCATTTTCTTTATAGGCTGCAGAATCGCTAATCCCCTTAATAGTTGGCAACATACCTACTGGAGTTGAATCAAGGAATTTAACGTAGTCTTCTTCATTATAAAGTGCTTCTAAGAATGCTTTAGCAACTTCTGGGTGTTTTGAATTTTTCCAAACAACCATTGGAATGTTTGAGGTTTCAATTCCTTGGTCTTTATCAGATTCTTTGATTTTTGGAATAGGATAAGCATCAATCGAATCAATCAATTGAGGACTGTTGGCATTGATTCCTCCAATATGGAAGCCAGAGTTAAAGTCAAATGCTGTTTTTCCTTGATAGAACAAGGTAGCTTGTTGAAGGACATTAAAGTTCAAAGAATCTTGAGGTGAAATTTCTTTATACATTTTAACCCAGTATTTAATACCATCTTGAGCAAGTTGGCTTGTCAAATCTGCTTTAAGATCTTTTGTCAAGAGACTTCCACCACCACTACGTACGTAGAAGTTCAAGAAACGTGTTGCCATTAAGTCATTTGTTCCGAACGGAACAGACAATCCATAAACTCCAGCTTCTTTCAATTTTTTAGAAGCTTCATAGAGTTGATCCCAAGTTTTAGGAACCTCAATATTATGTTCTTTTAACAAATCTGTTCTAACCCACATGACTTGTGCATGTGAATAAAGAGGAACAGAGTAGTAATCATCTCCGATTTTTGCCTCATTTAAGGCAGTTTCGTTAAATTTATCCTGTCCAATACGCTTGATAGAATCGTTTAGCGGAACCAAAGCATCTGAGTTGACCATTTCCATTACTTGGTTAGGAAGAGCTGTACTGATATCTGGCACATTCCCATTTGCTAAACCTGTAGTCCATTTAGTATAGAAGTCATTCCAAGAAAATGTTTCAATCTTGATTTTCGTTTTCGGATGCTTTTGCATGAAAGCATCTGCTGATTTTTGAATACTTTCTAAACGGGGTCCTTGAGTAAAGGAGTGCCACATTGTAATCTCACCAGATAATTCTGTCGGTGGTTCAGTACTAGTTGTAGCTTCTTTTTTTCCTGAACAAGCTACCAAGGCAACAGCCGCTAGCGCAATTCCAGCTAGACATAAAAACTTTCTCATTTTTTTCATCATTCTTCTCTTTCTACATTAAGAAATCGCAACTTTAAAGACAACTTTTTTCACAGGTTCATCATTTATACGAACCTTGGGTTGATGTAAATCTTCTGGAAAAGTGATGAGGCATTCACCAGCTCTCAAATGAACCAACTGTTCCACTTTCCCTGTGTATAATTCAATATCTTTCTCTTCATCATATTCTTGGGTAACGCTTACATTTTCCGGCGATGTAACAGCCATGGCTTCTTCGTTTTCCAAAACTAAATGAATATCCAAATATTTTTGGTGTGTTTCAAAGAAAGCCCCTGCTTGACCATCTGCTAGATAAGTAAAGCAATTCCCAAACAATCGATTACCATCGATAGCAATCGGACCTTCTGTTAAATTTTCTAGTCCTGTTTTTTCTAGAAAATCTATCAATGTTGCAAAATGTGGATTTACTCCCACATAAGTTCCTAAACGGCTAATTTTTGTAATAATCATCTCTTCTAACCTCCTTTCTCAATCTCTTTTTCCTATCCAAGTTCCCCATTCTTCTGTCTAGCATTTTCTACTAGAAGGACATAAAAACACTACTCTCTAGCCTATACTCTTTGAAAATCTCTTCAAACCACAGTCGCTTCACCTTGGATTATATAGGTCAGTCTTATCTACAACCTCAAAGCGGTGTTTTGGGCAATCTGCTACTAGCTTGCTAGTTTCTTCTTTGATTTTCATTCAGTATCTCCTCAATCTTCACAAGGAGGTCTGATTTTTCTAGCGACAAACAGAATAAATAAGTTAGTTCAATTAGCTACCTTCCTTATAGATGAAATTGATATTCATGAAGGAAGTCGCCCTTTATTTTTTGCAAAAGATACTAGTATGAATCTATTTGGGAAATTGAATTTATAAGCTGCTCACTTATACTCTTCGAAAATCAAATTCAAACTGCGTCAACGTCGCCTTGTCGTACTCAAGTACAGCCTGCGGCTAGTTTCCTAGTTTGCTCTTTGATTTTCATTGAGTATTAGTTTTTCTAAAATAATTCTAATCTATTATTCTAGCACTAGTAGACTCTTTGGCTAAATCTCCTTTCTACATCTCGTTTCACCAAAAACTTTTAAGAGAGAAATACTCTATATTTCATTCTCTAAATTAGTTTTGTTACCGTTTCCAATTAGAGTATACTTTTTTTTTTTAGTATTTCAAGTCTTTTTCTAATTTGGAATTTAGTTTCAAATCTTTTTTAACTATATCAAATATATTAAAAGTACTTTCAAAAATAATCAAATTCTTACAATACTTGTTTCGAATGGACAAGATAAGAAAACAAGAAAGTCAATTTTAGGAGAAAACAAGGTTAATAGTCACATGATATAATGCAATGATGTAAAAATCGAACAAATTGATTGGAAAATTCAAACCAATTTCTAACAATGATTTAAGAATTGTTGTGTCCTAATATAGATTCAATGCACTATAAAACGCATAATATCAAGTTTTTTTAATTACCTGATACTATGCGTGTTTGTGATTTTTAAGATTTTATGCCTAGAGTCTCTATATGAGGACTTAAAAAAACTGACTCGTAGTTGATTTCCTAAAGTCAATCCTCTTACCTAAAAAAACGACTTCTAAAAAAGTTGCCTTCATCGAGAGGTGAAGCAATGATTGTCCTAAAAAATAGTTGGATCGCAAATCTCTCTGAAAATTTCTTCTCTCTGCCTAACTTGAATTTGAGATTCAACATTCTTATTTATGATGGTCTTTCAATAATACTTCAAACTCAGCAACGGTCATGCCCAACTGCTGACTGGCAACCTCGGAAGTCAGAAGTCCTTGGTGGACTAGATTTAGTAGCATAGACAAACTTCCTTCAACTTTCCCACGTTCAAGTCCTTGTTCTAAACCTTTTTCGATGCCTTGTTCAATCCCCTCTGCGCGACCACGTTCAAGACCTCTCTCTAAACCTTTTTCCTCAGCTTGCTCCAAAGCATAGTCCTGTGCTAATAAGGCTTGTTCTTCTCGCCTGCGTTGTTCACTAAACATTTTCCTATCCTCCTCGGACCAGCTCTTGTAGTCCAGCAGTTGATCTGCTTGGCTGATGGCTCGCTCGGGCTGCTGGGTAAAGGGTTTATTCCCGAAAAACTCTAACCATGGTTTACGAACCTTGTCTTTGCTGGTTTCTCTGTATTTTCTTAATTCCAAGAACGCCATCTTGACTAGATGGTTTTCCTGTCCATTGTTTGTAATTGTTAAAACCTCACCTGTCGAATCCTCTCGCATGCTAAAACTATGAAAAGCCAAGTCATCTGAGAACTAGTTACTATCCACAATTGCGATAGCGTATACTGGTGAGATGTGTTTATAACTCTGATGAGTATCACCTTCTCGTTGACGAATTTTTTCAAGATTTTGATTGACCTGACTGCACAAGTAAGCCCATAAACGATTGATGAAAAAATTCTGATGATGAACCTGAATTTCGATGATAACTTGCGTACCATTATCCAACTCCGCCAAAACATCTATACTGGTATAGAAATCTTGCGCCGAATAGGGCATGGAAGTCAAGACATGAATATTGCTTCCCTCCAAAATGGTCACATTTTTTGCTGGTAAATCCAGCATATCGCGGATAAATTGACAAGTGATTTCTGGGTTGCTAAAGATTTTCTTAGCAACCAAATCATTGGTCGGGCTAATGCCCGGATGTCTTAGAATCATATTTCCTCTCCTTTCATTATAGCACATTTTTAAATCTAGGTTTACTAGATTCACTGCTACTACCTATTTATTCGGAAAAGAAAGACAAAAGGAGCGAGAAAGTTAAAAATTATTAATCCTAATCACTTGTAAAGAGATAAATCTTGCTCATATTATTTATTAAAGACTCTATTTTACAAAAAAGATTACAAAATCAGCCGTTTTAGAGAACTCTTACCACTTCCTAGACTATTAATTCTAATGTTTTTTTATACTACTCGCTTGCTCATCAATAGGTCATAAAGCAAAATCAGTTGATCCATTCCCCGTACTCGTTCACTCTATAGCCGTCTGGTGTTAGCGAATTGAAAAGTAGTTTCCCAAAAGCATCGATATAGTACCACTTTCCTTTATAATAAATCCATGTATTGGATTCCATGGAACCAGATGATCCTAAGTAGTACCACTTTCCTTTATAATAAATCCATGTATTGGATTCCATGGAACCAGATGATCCTAAGTAGTACCACGCGCCACTTGAATCTTGGAACCAGCCTACCTCCATCATGCCATTATCCTTGAGATAATACCAATTACCGTCTGTATCCTGTATCCAACCGGTTTGCATGATTCCATTCGCATCAAAATAATACCATGCATCATTTTCTTTCATCCAGCCTGTCCGTTCTTTCCCATCGGAATTTCTAAAATACCACTGATTATTTATCTTATGCCATCCTCTTTGTTGATTATATGTAATAACAGAATGTTCAACAGTAGAAAGTGACATGTTATCCGCTTCAACGCCAAAAACAGCTGTTAACGATGACGAACCTGTCCCGTTCGTTGTGAATTGAGCAGTGGTTTCTGGGCTAGATAATCTTTCCTGTTTTGATGGAGTCTTTATTTTTCTCTCATCTCGGTGCCCTTCTACTGTCAATTTTTCTCCACCTGTAACTTTAGCCACAAAGTCTGGAACTTCCACTCTTTCAGGGACTAGTTCTTTTGAAGATACTATAGACTTCCCAAGGTCGCCTGGTATTTTTTCTCCCGATACTAAAACCTCTGATTCTGAAAATTCCTCACTAGACGCAGGCAGTTCTTCTCTGATCGGCGCATCTTTTGGAACTAGAAACTCTACTTTATCTGGAGATACCACTTCCTCTTTGAGATTACTTGAGTTTTCTTCCGTCGATGACACCACTTCCTTCACACCCTTAAGAACCACACGTTCTCTCATAGGTGTAACCTCGACTGTACGAGAATTTTCAACAATCTTTCCATCAGCTAAGACCTTATAAGTCACCTTAGTAACTTCTTTACCTACATACCCCTCCGAAACAACCTCCGTTTTCCCTTTCTCTAACTCTTCAGAGTCCTCAAAACGCTCTGTAATCGGAAGTTCTTTTATGACACTGTTGGGTTTAATACCTAAAGTAATCACCTTGGATTGAGGAGCTATTTTCTTCTCAGAAACTTGAGAAGATACCGCTCCTGTATACTTATCTACTTGATAAGTAGTAGTTCGAGTAACCACCCCTCCTTTACCCTCTACAACTGAACGGAAACCAAGCTCTTTTGTTTCATCTCCTTGGTAAAGAGTATCAAAAGCAATCGATTCTTTTTCTACTTTCGGCTTAGTACCTTTATACACTACTCGGTAAATAAGTGGAACACCTTCTTTTTCACCCTTAGTATCCTCTGTACGCTCTTTTCCAACCTCAAGGGTACTATCACCTTCGTAAGTGGTAATAACCTCTGTTTCCGGCTCCTTTTGCGGTTTGAGAGGAGGTTCTACTTTATCTTTATCAGACTCTATTTTAGGTGTACTTGGTTTTTCGTCTTTTGGAGTTGAAGGAAGTTTATCCTTATCCTTCTCATCCACCAAAACTTCATCTCTTACATAGACAGGCTCTTTTGGTTTACCTTCAATATAAGAACGAACCCAATCCAGTTGCTCTTTTGATAAAACCAAACCACCACTGCGGCTTCCTACAACACCATTTTGGTGAACTCCAATTAAAGTACCTTTGTCATTATAAAGACCACCACCAGACGCTCCGGGTTTTGTGCCTTCATAGCTGATACCCTCAATACCTGAACCGAAATCAGTAGTATCTACAACTTCACTATCCAAGACTGGAGATAAACGACCGTCCGGGAAACCATAAACCGAAACTTTTTCACCCTTAGCGATAGAAGTTGACTCAGAAACCACCTCTACAGGAGATACCGCTTTGAAATCTTCTTTTAGTCGAACCAAGGCTAAGTCATTTTTAAATCCAAATACGGAATCTTTTTTATTCCAATAAACAATATCATCATCTGAAAAATGCACAGACAACCCATTCGGCAAAGTTGCTTTATACACTGTATTAGTGCGACCAGATTTAGTAATTACTTCAGAACCTTTAACTGTTAAGAAATTATGAGCGACTGTTAACACCAAATTTGGTGCAATTAAAGTACCTGACCCCGACCCATCTGGCGTTTGAATGTGCGTTGTAGCATAGAAATTTTCTGAGCCATTCGGAGCTTGTAACACCTCTTTACTAGGAACAGGTAAGTTCGATTTACCACTCAAATCGACTTTACCAACTTCAGTTCTTGCGAAATCCGAAGAAGAGGTAGATGGAGGAGTTACCGAATCTACTACCGCTCTTATAATTGTATCTCCTAAAGCTAACTTACTGACATAGTCATCAGACCAACTAGTATCACTTGCTAGTTTGTTAATTGGCACTTCGTTATAGGATACCACTTTAGCTGTTGGGGAAGTTGCTATTAACTGTTTGAAGTCTGGATTTTGTCTTAAATGAAAATTCAAGCCACTTCCAACAGGACCTTCCTGAACAACCTTATCTGAAATCAAACGAGTTCCTTTAGTATCTTCCACTCGAAGTAGAACACGACCTTTTTCTTCACCTTTTACTAAAGTAGCTCGACCTTTTTCATCAAAACTATACAAAGCACCGTCAATCTCAGACTCTACATCTTTTAAAGCTATATGATTTTCATCATAGTAGTAACGGTTTGCACCATCTATATACCAACCCTTTATACCATATTTATCAATCATAGAACGAATCCAAGCTCTGTGCTTGTCCGTAAAGATAGTACCACCGCCAATACGCTCACTCTCAGGAGCGTTTGAAGTATTTGTTCCGTGCTGGTGGATACCGACTACCTCTCCCTTATCATTAAACAAAGGAGCACCTGAAAAACCTCCTAAAGCTGAGGAATGATAAGTGACTGCACCACTCTCTTTATTGATACTGCTCACAGTTGTTGAGACTGAATAAGCCTTACCGTCTTTCAAGCGAGCTTTATTTTCTTTACTTAAATTTGGAGTAGAAAAATCATTGGGATATCCGACCATAGTGATTTTATCACCAGTAGAAACCTCTTTATGACTCAACTCTCTTGGAGAGTCCTCACCACCCGTCATAGCTTCTACAGGCTTTTTAGTTACCACTACTGCTAAGTCGTTGCTATAGTCTTTACCAAAGTCGTTGCCGTTATATAAGTGAATAGAGTCTTTTTCAAGAGCTTCTGATACACCAGAAGTAGGTACTTTATTGTTCTTTTCCGTCTCTGAGTTCATCACAACATAACTACGAGCAGACTCCCCACCACGCAAGACCGCGGACTTGTTTTCTTGGTTTTTATCATAGTAATTATGAGCTACGGTTACCATGACATTCGGCGCTACAAAGACACCACTGCCAGACGCGGTTTGTTTTCCACTCGTACCACTATCATAAGTGGTATAAGTCATAGCAACACCCTCAGCGGACTTCTCATGAACGCTCACATCTTTTATATCATCGCCACCTTGAATGACGTCAGCATACACTGTTCTTCCTCCAACAACTGGTAAATCAGGAATCGACAATCCAATCATACTCACCAATGCCAGACATCCCACCAATCCATAAGCTTTTGACTTACGAAATTTTCCTAAACCCTTTAAATATAAAAACATCTTTTTCCTCACTTTAGTTTCTAATACTTATTTATCCAGATATAATAGCTTACAATCTTTTAAAATCTTCAAATAAGTTATGATTGTTCCATACTCTTCAAACCATGTCAACCTTGCCGTGCCGTATGTATATGTTAC
>NZ_VMMT01000004.1:0-19434 GCF_013277355.1 Streptococcus sp. 1343 | reverse complement strand
TGGCAACATCTACGAAAACCCAGAACTTTTGGAGGATAAGGAATGAACCCAGAAATAATTGACAATATAAACAAACCAAGCCACTACCAAGGTGCAAACGGTCTTGAGGCTATCGATGTTGTGCATAACTTCGTTGGGAACCTTTCCGGAGCGTCTGCTTTCTTTTGGGGCAACGCAATCAAGTATATGCTACGGTTTCAAAAGAAAAACGGTCTGGAAGACCTGAAGAAAGCACGTAAGAACCTTGATTGGTTGATTGAGGAATTAGAGAAGAACTAAAAAAGCCCAATCCATAAGGACTAGGCTTCGAAGATGAAGTTGTAGAGTTGGACAACCTTCTGAAAACTGGTTGTATCCATGGTTGTGATTTTTTGAGCCTTTCGCTCTCTAAAGTCAAAAGTATAGAGTTGGAGTGGATTGACAGAGCCATCTACCTTATTGGAACGCACAGGAACGAGCAGGCCTTGTTCTTCTAGTCTGCTTTGACCGTGTGTAATAGGGCATACAGCAACAAATCCCGTCCGCTCCGAATATTCTCTACGCGAGACGACAATAGCAGGACGGCGTTTCTGAATCTCACGTCCAACAGACGGGTCGAAGTCAATCTAGATGATGTCCTGTTTTTCTGGAATGTAATCATATTTCGCTGTCAAGGAATTTTACCCCCTCAAAGTCATCTTCCATGCGTAGGTCTGCATCTCCATTAAATGGGTCTGGAATTTTTGGAG
Organism: Streptococcus sp. 1343; assembly: GCF_013277355.1. Classification (NCBI taxonomy): domain Bacteria; kingdom Bacillati; phylum Bacillota; class Bacilli; order Lactobacillales; family Streptococcaceae; genus Streptococcus; species Streptococcus sp. 1343. Next base: position 18,706 of record NZ_VMMT01000004.1, on the reverse strand, counting down.
CTAGGACAATGACATTATCTACACCCTTGTAGACAAACATTTCCTGACCTTCTGGAACATTGAGTGTTTTCGGAATGGTCACAGTGACAGAGTTCCCAACCTTACGAGTTTTAACAGTATTCATTTGTTTCTCCTTTATTTTGTATACATACAGTATACATATAAAAACGGAACAAAGCAAGAAAAAAGCCAGCACAGCTGACTCCTTTGTGATATGTTCGCTAAAAATATTATATCATAAAGGAGCGATGTTGTGAGGTTATTAAAAAGCGTTGACGTGCAATTTACCAAAAAAAATGTATATGACGTTCTAGAGAGTTATCGCTCGTATGTCCGGATGGCAGGCGCTGAGTATTTGCCTAAAATTACAACGACCTACTCATTTGAACCAAAGACGTTTACTGGTAAGAACACAGCCACTGAGAATATGGTTATCGAACATGTGGATGCAGAGGCAGAGGTTTTGGAAATTGAGAGAGCTGTGAACTGCATTATGGATCCATACGTTCGGCAGGTTATCACAAAGAAGTACATGGATATGAAAATCCAATTATCAGATAAGGCTATCTATATGGACTTAGGCTATTCTGAGAGTGAGTTCTATCGCATGCTTAGTAGAGGTGCTTTGGAATTTGCGGAAGCTTATCGAAAAGGTAAGTTGATTGTCTATCGTAAAATTTTGGGAGATATTTGCAAGTAAATTGCTAGGAAATGGCTTATTTCACATGGTAAAATAGTATTGTCAAGTGATAGGTCAATTGACGTCTCCTTTATACTTTATTATATTTTTCCGAGGCTTCGGTCTCTTAGACAGTAAGGACAGGTTAGCAGGTTGTTTGGGTCTCCTTGAAACTTTTACCAAACGTGCGTTTTACTGCTAGACCAGTTGGTTCGATTCCAGCTGCTGTCATTTGAGTGTTTGTGTCCCAGAATGGGGTAGGCAGTAGGCTTAGCATTCATATATCACTCATTAACTTACAAATGGTTGCGGAGCGACTAGACCTTGCATGATTGCGTAGCTAATTATACTCCGGATAAGTTATAAGCTAGAGGGTTTGATTCCCTCAGAGGTTGTAAAGACTACAAAAAATAAAAAAGAAGTCAAAATTTAATACACACGCAAGGTAGTAGTCGTCTTGCAAGAAGGTCGCACATCGTGTGGCTTTTTTTGATTATTCGAAAGGTGGTGATGGACATTGGGTTAAATCAAAGACAAAAGATGTTTGCGAGCGAGTATTTGAGGACTGGTAATGTCTATCAATCCGCAATATTCGCAGGTTATAGTGAAGCGTATGCTAAAACAACCGCTAGTAAATTGCTAGAAAATGCAAGCGTTAAAACGTTTATACAAACCGAAACTGAAAAGATGCACGATGAAAATATTTTGAGCGCTAAAGAGGCTCTTTCGATTCTCTCAGACATTGCAAGAGGCCAGCGACTTGAGGAAGTTTTGATGATGAACCCTGTCACTGGTGAGGTGGATAGAGTTACGAAAAAGGCAGATAATAACACAGTTATTAAAGCGATAGCTGAAATATTGAAGCGTTATCCGACTGCTAAACAAGCTGAGAAACTAGAACTTGAAATCGAAAAACTTAAATCACAAATCGGTGTGGATAATGAGCAAGACGATAAATTGATAGAGTTTGCTAAGGCTTTGAGAGGTGCTTTTGACGACAAATAAATTTACGAAACGACAAGAAGAAGTACTTACACGAGTATTGAATGATGATTTTTTTATCTGTGGTCTCCATGGTGCAAAACGTTCAGGTAAAACTGTTCTAAACAATATGGTCTTCATGAATGAGATTGCACGAGTGAGAGAAACAGCGGATAGATTAAACATAGATGAGCCAATGTATATACTAGCTGGAACATCTTCAACATCGATACAAAACAATATCATTCAGGAACTGTATAACATGTTTGATATTGAACCTAAATACGATAAGCACGGAGCTTTTACCCTTTGCGGTGTCAAGGTAGTTCCAGTCTACACTGGTTCTATATCTGGTTTAAAGCGCGCCCGTGGCTTTACTGCTTTTGGAGCTTATGTAAACGAGGCATCTCTTGCTAACGAACAAGTATTTAAAGAAATCATCTCACGTTGCTCAGGAGAAGGCGCAAGGATTGTTTGGGACAGTAACCCAGACATCCCAACTCACTGGCTCAGACGGGATTATATCAACTCTGGCGACGATATGATTATCGACTTTCATTTTAAGCTAGATGATAACACATTCATGTCTGATAGATACCGTGAGAATATAAAATCAGCCACACCGGCAGGCGTCTTCTATGACCGAGACATCCTTGGTCTGTGGGTGACTGGTGAGGGCGTCGTCTATCGTGATTTTAGTGAGAATATGTTTGTAGATAACGTACCAGAAGATATCACTAAAGTCTACGCTGGTGTTGACTGGGGATATGAACACTTTGGCTCTATCGTTGTTATTGGAGAGACGTCTGACGGTTCGGTTTATCTATTAGAAGAGCACGCGCATCAATACAAGGAGATTGATTTTTGGGTAGACCTCGCTAAGAATATCAAGGAACGATACGGGAATATTACGTTCTGGGCAGATAGTGCACGACCTGAACACGTTGCAAGATTTCAAAGAGAGCAATTAAAGACGTTTAACGCTAATAAAGCAGTCTTGTCTGGTATTGAAGAAGTAGCCAAGCTGATGAAAACTGGGCGCTTTTTTGTTGTATCAAACAAGGTCAGCAAGTTCAAAGATGAGGTCTATCAATACATCTGGAACGAAAAGACAGGCGAACCAGTGAAAGAGAATGACGACGTACTAGATGCGGTGCGTTATGCGATTTACTCGCAACATTCGCAACCAAAAGCAACCGTCCGCAGACGTTCTGATTATGGTCTATAGAGAGGAAAGACATGTACCAATATTTAACCTATCCACGGGATGGATATGATGAGGGTTCTTTGAAGAAAGACCTGATTTACAAATTGATAACGATACATAACACTGAAAGCTCACATTTGAAGAAGCTTAAAAGCTACTATTTGGGTGAGCATGCTATCTTAGAACACACGAGACGCAACGTGAACGCACCTAATTACAAGACGGTAGCCAATCATGCCAAGGATATCGCAGACACGGCTACGGGCTATTTTATGGGCAATCCTATCAAGTACAATAACACTGCTGAAGGTGATATCGATGAACTACTTACAGCCTTTGATGGCGCTGAGATTGACCAAGTAGATGCTCAGAATGCTTTGAACATGGCCATCTATGGTCGTGCTTACGAGTACATCTATGCTAAAGAGGGATTGACTGAGTTGGACTCAACTAGTATTGACCCAGAAAACACCTTCATGGTCTACGATGATAGCATTGAGCGGAAGCCTTTGTTTGCGGTCTACTACTATAAAGTCGAAGATGATACGAAAGACACTACCAAGTACCAGGCTGAGGTTTTTACCGAAAATCTGCACTATCACATGGTGCTGAGAAGTACAGATTCAGGAACAACTCAGAATGAGCAGGTAACCCCTCACAACCTTGGGCAAATCCCAATTATCGAATATCGCAACAATCACTTTGCAATTGGTGACTATGAGCAACAAATTAGCTTGATAGACGCTTATAATTCCTTGATGGGGAATCGTGTCAATGATAAGGAACAGGCTGTAGAGTCTATACTTGTCTTGTATGGCACGCAGTTAGCAGACACTCCAGAAGACGCTAAGGTAGCAATGAAGATTCTTTCTGAAGAAGGTCTTTTGGAATTGCCGGGCGATAGTGCAAGGGCTGAGTTCTTGAAGAATACGCTGGACGAAAGTGCTACTGAAATCTTGCGTACAGCTCTTAAAGAGGACATCTACACATTTAGCCATGTGCCTAATTTGACTGATGAGAATTTCGCAGGGAATACTTCGGGGGTGAAATAGTTGCCCTCCTCAAAGGTAACTTTGAGGTAATAAATCGGGTTAAAATTGGAAGGCGCAAAACAGTAATAACCTAGATATTTATATTCTGTTATGGTATAATAAGAGTATAATAATCTAGGAGAAGATGAATGATAAAAGATAAAATGCACAAACATCTAAATCAAGTTTATTACTCTATGTTAGCAAGGTGTTATGATGAAAAACATTGGGCTTATAAATGGTATGGGAAACGTGGAATAGGTGTTTCTGATGAATTTAGTGATGTAGCTAAGTTCAGAAGTTGGGCAATGCAAAACGGAGTAGAATTTGGTTTGCAATTAGATAGGATAGATAATGACAAAGACTACTCACCAAGTAATTGTAGGTGGGTTCCTGAACATACAAATAAACGTAATCGTTCTGATAACGTTAAGTATAAGGGATATATCTTGAGAGACTATCTAAAAAAATTATCTGAAGAAAACAACATTTCTTTTTCAACTCTTGTCTACAGATATTATCGTTCCATAAAACGAGATGATATAATCGTTAATGATGAAACAATAGATGATATCTTATTGAATTATAAAAAATACGATTTAAGACAATTTTCAAAAGGTGTGGACATGTCTGGTAAGACAATTGTTCGAGATGAAAAAGGGAGATTTGTGACATATTACTGAAGCTAATCAATTACCACTGCTGGTAGAAATATCAGTAAGGTTTAACGACTAGATAGAGTAAGCTAAGTGAGAAACGGTACATAGTATCGTTTTTTTTATATGCAGAAATATCCACGAAATCCGACACCCTGATAAGGGTGAAGAGATAGTCTGAACTTACGGGAAACCGTAAGAAGTAGAGGATAAAGAGCCTCTACGGTAACAAAATTGAGCTATGGAATTCAAGCTAATGGGCCTTGAGATGATTACCAAGACCAAGGAAGCGAACTACAAGCGTGGATTAAGACAGCGTATTGCGATTTTTGCTCATTACTTGGGTATGAAACAGATTGCACTAGAGTCTCATTCAATCGTTCCACAATTCAGCCGTGGTTTGCCTAAAAACTTGCTGGAAATCTCTCAGATTGTGAACAATTTGGAAGGTAAAGTGACCAATAGGCAGCTTATTTCTCTCTTGCCGTTTGTGGAAGACCCTGACGCTGAACTGGAAGCCTTGGAAGAAGAAAAAAAGAAGAACATGGAAGACATGCCGATGTTCAACAAAGACAACACGAAACCCGAAGACGAGGTAGAGGATGAAGAATCAGGAGTATTGGGCGAAGAGGAAAGCCAATCTGATTTACCAGCAGATGGACAAGGCCGAAAAGCAGGCAGACCAGTTCGATAAGGTCTATCAGGAAGCCAAGACTTACTTGGATAAGGAAGTCAATAAGATTTTTGATAAGTTCCAACGTGATTATGGTCTAAGTCAGGTAGACGCTAGACAAGTTTTGAAGAACATGAAAGACAAGAAAAATCTGAATGAACTTCGTAAAGTACTTGAAGCAAGACCGAATGCCCCGAACATCCAAAGATTACTAGCTGACTTAGACAGCCCAGCTTATTCTTTTCGTATGAAGCGCCTAGAGCGTTTGAGTGATGATTTAGATCGTATGCGTGAATCTATCTATCATTCAGAGAAGACGGGCTCAGACGCCTTCTATAGCGACCTGATGAAGGATAGTTACTACAAGGCTACCTTTGACCTGCAACAGCAGACAGGGCTGGCATATGGCTTTTCTGGGCTTCCTGAGAGCGAGATTAAACATCTACAGTCTTTTAGTTGGGTAGGAGATGGAAGTACCTACTCAACAAACATCTGGAAGAATACGGGGAAGCTTACTTCTAGCATAAAAGATGAACTACTCATGAGCCTCATGACAGGAAGAGGAACACGAGAAACGGCACAAGCAATTGCTGAGAGGTTCAATGTAGGTCAGAACGATGCAAGACGTTTGGTTCGGACAGAATCAGCCTTTTTTCATAACCAGATGGAACTACTCAGCTATGAGGAAGCGGATATAGAGAAGTATATCTTTGTGGCCGTCTTAGACAAGCGTACATCACGCATTTGTCAGGAGCATGACAATCAGGTCTATGATAGGGATAAAGCTGTCCCTGGTGTCAATTGTCCGCCTATGCACCCTTGGTGTAGGTCTACTACTGTCGGATACGATGAGGACGCAGACTACAGCAAGCTGAAGCGCAGAGCAAGGAATCCAGAGACAGGTAAAGTTGAGTACGTGCCTGCCGATATGACTTATAAAGAGTGGTATAGCAAGTATGTTGCGAAAGACGGGGAAAAGGTGTATAATCAGGGTATGGATAAGTTGGACTCTTTAGTCTCTAGCGGTTCAATAAGTGAGGCTCGCGGAGATGTAGAAAAGCAAAAAAGTGATTTTGCGATAAGATACTATGAGCAACTGAAAAATTCGAATCGTGCAGATGTTGTAGAAAAAATGGTAAAAAGTAGCAAACTTTCTCATTCTACAGTATCAGAAGCGTTAGAGCATATTTTAGATAACCAGTATTTGCTGTGGGATTTTGAAGCTTTTGAAGAGAGGATGATGAACTTTTATCCGCACTATGACATGGCTCAAAGTTTTCAAAGATTATACTTGGGTAATCCAAAGAAATACGATATATTGATGCTACAGCACGAAAGCCTTGAATCATATTACATGAATCGGTTAAAAATGGATTATGATGAAGCTCATAAAAGGGCTAACCTAAAATTTAATTATCAGGAGGCAAGCGAAAATGGCGAAGATTGATAAACAAATTATTACTATGCGTAAAATAGAAGATGGTACTGCTATGAGACAATATTCTGCTGTTAGTGGAGAATGTCAAGGTATTGCAACAGTTGATAAAACCACTTTAAAATATAGCTATACAGGAGATGATTTAGGACAATTCGCTTCGTTTGTAAAAGATACTTTAACTAAAAGTATTAAACTGGGTAAAGAGTTGCCAGATAAATTTTCTTACGGTTTTGGATAAACTTGAATTTGCTTATTAACAATCAAAAGCACCTAGAGGAATCTAAGTGCTTTTCTTATTTTTAATTTTTTTCAAAAAACCTCTTGACTTTTTGTGGCACAAGTTGTAATATATTGTTGTGGTACAGAAAGTAGGTGATGAAATGAGTCCACGAACCGGAAGACCAAAAAGCGAAAAACCGTTGAATGTCGAAGTTAAAGCAAGAATCGACTCAGAGTTGAATAAACATTTGGAAGATTATTGCTTACAAAAAAAGACCACTCGTACAGAAGTGGTTAGAAAAGGCATAAAATTAGTTTTAGGTCTTGAAAAAAATAAATAACGCATAATCCTCCTCGCCAAAGTTGAGATTATACGTTATCGCTCGAAAGAAACTCTTTCTGAAATCATTATATCAGAAAAGAGCTTCTTTGTCATACCGCAAAGGAGTTTTTATTATGGCAAAAATTGAATTAACAGAAGAACAATTGACTCATCTAGGCTACGAGCTTGCAGATATTCGAAGAACGGTTGAAATGGCAACCAATATGACAGAAACCTTGGCTTGGGTTCAACTTAAGGATGAGACAGCTTTTAAAGAGATGTCTAAAAAGTTCTTTGATACTTTTAATGAACAATTCGGTTTACTCCATTCAACACTAGATGAAATTGCTTTTATTTTGATGAACTCAACAGATAAAGCAGAAATCTTAGGAAGTAAAATTTTTAACTAGGAGCATAAAAATGGAACTACAAATTTTTAAAAACGAACAATTCGGAGAAGTAAGAACGGCAACTATCGATAATCAGATTTATTTTAATCTTAATGATTGTTGCCAAATTCTAGATTTAAGCAATCCTCGTAAAACGATTGAAAGATTAAATAAAGATGGCGTCACTACTAGTGACATCATCGACAGTCTAGGACGAACTCAACAAGCCAACTTTATCAACGAAGCGAATTTCTATAAACTTGTTTTTCAATCTCGCAAACCAGAAGCAGAGAAATTTGCTGATTGGGTCACTAGCGAAGTTCTGCCATCTATTCGTAAGCATGGCGCTTATATGACCGACCAAGTGGCCTATAATATCACGCACAACAAACAAGCCTTAGCAGACTTGCTCCTTATGGCTGGTAATCAACTAAAAGAAAAAGAAGCAGTCATTAAACACTTGGAAGCTGAAAAAGCTGTACTTTCCGTTGAAAATACCATAATGAAGCCGAAAGCAGACTATTTCGATGAACTGGTAGATAGAAACTTACTGACCAGCTTCAGAGAAACAGCAAAACAATTAAAAATAAAAGAACGTAAGTTTATTGACTTCTTGATGGAGAAAAAATACATCTACCGAGATAAGAAAGGTAAGCTCCAACCAACAGCCAATAAAAACGATGGTTTGTTTGAGGTCAAGGAAACACTCAACGAAAAAACACAATGGTCTGGCACACAGACCCTAATCACACCTAAAGGCCGTGAAACCTTTAGACTACTATTTATTTAATTATGCCCTAACCGCATCGAAATCGAGGCGGTTTTCTTATGCCCTAACCGTATGGAATCCCGTACGGTTTTTATATTGTCCAAGCATTGAAGACACTAAAAGCTATGGAAATTACAGTCGGGGACGACTTTAAAAATAGGAGGTTCGCAATGAACGAAGAAACACAAACAGTCGAAACGGTTGAAGAACAAAAGGTACCTGCAGAACCTGCACAACAACCGCAAGACGAGAAGAAGTACACGGACGCAGATGTCGATGCTATCATCGATAAGAAGTTTGCTAAGTGGAAATCAGAGCAAGAAGCCAAGGAAAACGAAGCTAAGAAGCTTGCTAAGATGAACGCTGATGAAAAACAGAAATATCAGTTGGATCAGCGTGAGCAAGAACTAGCTGACCGTGAAAAGGCTATTGCTCGTAAGGAATTGACCGCAGAGGCTAAAGCAATGCTAAGTGAACGTGACTTACCTGTTGAGTTAGTGAATGTAGTTGATTTGACAAGCGCAGAGACGGTATCGCAGTCTGTCGCTGTATTACAGAAATCATGGGAACAAGCCGTGCAAAAAGGCGTACAAGAAAAGCTAAAAGGCGGAGCTCCGATGAAGCAAGCGCCAGTCGATAGTGACGGTATCACAAAAGAAGAATTTGCTCGTATGGGTTATCAGAGTCGAAATGAACTCTATCAAAAGAACCCAGAACTCTATAAGAAATTGAAAGGTTAAAATAAATGACAGCAGGACAAACTAAACTAGCCACTATGGTTAACCCAGAAGTGATGGCGGACATGGTTTCCGCTAAACTACCTAAATTGATTAAATTTACTCCACTTGCTTATGTGGAAACAGCACTCCAAGGACAACCAGGGAACACTCTAACAGTTCCAGCATGGGAGTACGCAGGAGATGCGACTGAGGTTGGAGAAGGTCAAGCTATTTCTCCAGACAAATTGACTACTAAAAAGACTACTATGACCATCAAAAAGGCTGCTAAAGGTTATGAAATTACCGATGAAGCTCTTTTGTCAGGTCTTGGTGACCCACTAGGTCAAGCCACTTACCAGCTTGGTTTGGCTATTGCTAACAAGATTGATGATGATTTGGTAGCGGTGGCTAAGACTGCAACACAGCACGTTGCAGAAACTCCAACAACTCTTGAGGCAATTGATAAGGCTCTTGATATTTTTGAGGATGAAGAAGATGCACAGTATGTTGCTATCATCAACCCTAAAGATGCTACTAAGCTAAAAACTGACGTAGCAAAAGAATGGACTAAAGGTTCAGAGCTTGGAGCAAATATGGTTGTTTCTGGGACCTTTGGTGAAGTTGCTGGTGTGCAAATCGTCCGCTCTAAAAAAGTTGATGAAGGTAAAGGTTTCCTTGTCAAAGTGTCTCCTAGCCAGACTCAGACAGATGATGCCAATAAATATGGTGCGTTTGTTATCATGCTAAAACGTGATGTGGCTATCGAAACAGACCGTGACATCCTTAAAAAGACAACGGTTATCACTGGTGACAAACACTATGGTGTTTACCTATACGACCCTACACGAGTTGTAAAATTCGGTGAGTAAGAGGTGATGATATGAGCTTATTGCTACGACGTCATTATATCCAAGAGGAGCAAGCTGGCCAGTATTCTGATTTAGAAAATAAGACTTTAGAAGAGTTGAAGAATCTAGCTAAAGAAGCTGGCATAACTGGTGCCTATAAGTTATCAAAAGCTGAAATTGTAGAGGTGTTGGAGGATTTAAAAAGTGAAATTTAAAATCAAACAAGATTTCTATGACTGGGAATTAAATGTGAAACGACTGGCAGGAGAGGAACTTGAGATTACTGAGGAGCGCTATGCCGAGCTGGCAGATAATTTCGCCAGCAATGGTGTCGCTATCTCAGACGTTCTTGAGGAAATTCTCCCTGAGCCTGAGTTTTTAGAAGAGGATTGATATGTCTATAGAGTTGCTGAAGAAATTAACAGGCGAAGAAGATACTCAGCTTCTCATGTTGCTCCAAACGAGGTCTACAAATCTTATCTTGTCAGAGACGAATCGCACATCTTTGACACCTGCTTTAAGTCGCTTAATACCTGAGGTTGCTATCGAACTCCACAACCGCTCAGGAGCGGAAGGAGAGCATTCCAGAACCGAGGGTGGTATAGCAGTAGTCTACGGAGAAAACGGCCTGTCTACGGGTCTTTTACAGCGTATACGCATGCACAGATTAGCAAGGGTGGCAGGTCATGTTTTTGAAGCAGAGTAGACTGAAACCTTATCCAATGCGACGGTTTGAAAAGACTGTCACAGAGGAAGGCGTCGTAAAAGAAGGATATGCCAAGGAAGCTGAGACAGTCCGCCTTGAGTTGTGGCCAGCTAGCAGTAAGCTACAATCTGAGATGTATGGTGAGCGTGTCAATGATATTTTGAACGCAAATGCCAACAAGTCAGCTACTATCAAAGTGAAAGATGGTGTGTGTATCGATAGCCCGACGGAAGTGACTCACAGGGTTATCTCTAAAAAGGTCTACACATATCATCAAGTTTTGGAGTTAGAGCGTGTCAGAGCTACGAGGGGCAGATAGGCTCATAGCTAAATGTAGACGATTGGCTAGTAAAAAAACTGGCGAGGATATCGTCTTACGTGCGGTACACAATGCTGCTATAAAGGTTGTCCAAGCTGATGCTAAAAGACTAGCACCAGGCAACAATGGAGAACTTAGAAACAGTATCAAGACTAGGGTTAAAATGGACGGAGATAAGGCTATAGGTGAGGTTTACACAAATCTACACTATGCTCCTTATGTTGAGTTTGGAACAGGACCCAAGGGTCAGGCTAGCCATTCTGGTATCTCTCCAGAGGTCAGCGTAACTTACAAGTCTAATCCTTGGTATGTGCATGAAGACCAAATCAATGTAGGACCGTACCACTTTCAAAAGATTGGGGAGTTCTACAAGATGTATGGTCAACCTGCTCAGCCTTATCTTTATCCAGCTTTGAGAGACAATCAAGAGCGTGTGTCTAAGAATATTTCGGATTATGTCCGTAGAAAGGTAAGAGAACAAATAAAATGATTAATATCAAGCCTGTTATTTATAAAGAATTGCAAAAGGTTGCAGATAATGTGACTGATACGTATCCTAGCGATTGGGAGACTTTTCCAGTCGTTATTTTTTTGGAAGAACAAAACAAGCCGGGTGATTGGTTTGATGACCAGGAACAAAAATCCTCTATCCGCTACAAGGTGGATATCTTTGATGATACAAGCACTAGTGAGTTAGCTGTTAAAATCAATCAGATTTTTGAGTCTTTAGGTTTACGAAGAACCGACTGCCAAGACGTGCCAGACCCGTCCCATTTGAGACATAAGGTCATGCGTTTTGAAGGGGTTGTTGACTTACACTCAGAGCTTGTTTTTCAATTTAGAATGGAGAATTAAACATGTTAGCAAACGGAATTACGCTTTCTTATAGCGAAACCAAAGGTAGCTATACTAAGCTTGTTGGATTGAAAGAAGTACCAGAGTTTGGTATCGAACCTGAAAAAGTAGAGAACACTACTCTTGAAGATAAAGTTAAGAAGTACGAATTTGGTATTGGTGATGCAGGGGAATTGGAGTACAAGTTCTCTTATAACAATTCAAGCGAAACTGCTCCTTACCGTGTATTGCGTAAGGCAGCAGACGACAAGAAGAAACTCTACTTTGAACAAGCTTATCCAGACGGTACTAAGGTCAATTTTGAAGGCCAAGTATCTGTTAAACTGGGCGGTGGCGGTGTCAATGCCGTTATCGAGTTCACACTTAAGATTGCATTGCAGTCAGAATTGGAATTTACAGACGGTCTTGGAGGTTAATTAAATGGCGTTACCTTACTCAATTTGGAAGATTAGCGATGAGAAAGAGTTAAAACTACGACTTTCATCTCATCAAGCAGCAAAAGTTGAAGAAAAAATCGGTATGAACTTACTGAAAATCTTCATGCCTGAAGCTGGCGAAGAGTTTCCTTTGCCTCCTTTAAAAGTTGTATTGCTCTTGATTCATGGAGCTTTGCAAAAGTATGAGAATGGGTATTCTCTTGAGGATGTCTACGATCTATACGATGAATACGTGGATAATGGTGGAGACCAAACAACCTTCATGACAGAGGTTTTAATGCCACTCTTTGAAGTGTCGGGTTTTACTCCACGAGGAAGCAAGGGCAAGAAAACTTCCAAGAAGAAAATGACAGTAGTCGAGTAATCTTAACGGTAACGCAGATTATTGAGAGGCTTTACCCTATGTTTTTGGACATCGGGGGTAAGCCTCTTGATTTTTGGGATTTAACGGTGCTTGAAATCAGGGAAATGATTGAAAGCTACAACCGTGTCAAAATCCAAGAGCGTAAAGAGAAGATTATTGACTCGTACAGACTTTCGCAGATGATATCCAACCACGTTTCTTTATTCTTATCCAAGGATGCCAAGGTCTTTGAGTTCTGGGAATATGCGCCTGAGTTGTTTGTAGAAGAACAACAAGCGGTAGAACAGGAACGGCAGAGACAAGAGCTTTTGCTACATAAGGAACGGATGCGTGATTTTGCAGAAAGACACAATCGAAAAAGGAAGGAGGAAATGAATGGCAACTCTTGACGAATTGAAAGTCATGATTGACGCTGAGATAGCGCCTTTCAGGAAGAAGATGAAAGAAGTCGAGAATCAGGTCAAAGGAACATCTGACCAAGTGAAGAACGCGACTGCCAAAGTTCGTGAACAGTCGAGCTCAATCGGTAGCGCGTTTGGCAAGCTGGCTAAGTTTGCTGGTTTTGCAATCCTTGGTAAGAAATTGCTTGATGTTGGGATGTATTCAACGCAGACAGCTCTTGAAGTATCAGCGGCTATGAACCAAATTAAGCGCCAGATGGGTGAGAGTTCGCAATCTTTCTTAAAATGGGTTAACGATAACGCTAATGCCATGAATATGGGTGTGGGCGAGGCTACTAACTATGGTGCAGTCTACTCAAACTTATTTTCTGGATTTATCAAAGACACCAACAAACTAAGCGCCTATACTGCTAAGATGTTGCAGACGTCGGCAGTTGTTGCTGAAGGTTCTGGGCGCACGATTACAGACGTTATGGAGCGGATTCGCTCAGGTTTGCTAGGGAATACGGAAGCGATAGACTTTTGTCGCACCGCTTAGAAATAGGCGGATTAAGAACTTACCAAAATCGGTAAAACTCTAAATTTTAAGTAATTAAAACATGACGATACCGAGGTAAACTAAGCAATTAAACAGGCTTGGTCACCGTAGAGCATAGGGATTGAACCTGTGCTTTTTGTTTTGTCAAAAAGTATAGAATAAAATATCCCCACGAGTGGTGAGCACCTAGACAATTCGGTTGTAGGTGAAAATATATGCCGAACTTACAAGAAATTGTAAGAAGTATGGATAAAAAGCCATGCGATAACATTATTGAGAAGACCTAGGAATCAACGTCAACGTGGCTATGATTGAATCCACTGAAGCCTTTAAGAAGTTCGCAAACGGACAGAGCTGGCAACAGTTGGATTACCAAACCCAGCAACAAATCCGCCTAATGGCTATCCTGGAGCAGGCTACAGCTAAGTATGGGAATACCTTGTCTAATTCTGTAAATGGTCGTATCAGCCTGTTTAAGTCGCTGATGAAGGACGCAGCATTGAACCTTGGTAACTCTATGTTACCGATTATCAATGCCATTATGCCTGTCTTGAACTCTTTTGCCATGGTATTGAAGAACGTGACGGCTAAACTTGCGGAGTTTATCGCTTTGATGTTCAACAAGAAAGCAACAGTGAAAGATGGTGTTGGTGGAGCGGTTGGAGACATGGGTAACGCCATGAAGGATGCTGCAGGAGGTGCAGGAGATCTTGCTGATGCAGTAGACGACGCTGGAGATTCAGCAGGAGGACTTGCTGATAATCTTGGAGACTCAGCCAAAAACGCTAAGAAGGCCGCTAAAGAGTTGCTAGGTCTTTTGGGATTTGATGAGATTAACATCTTACAAAAACCAAAAGACGATGATGCAGGCGGTTCTGGAGGCGGTGGCGGTGGCAAAGGTGGTAAAGGAAAGGGAGGCGGTGGCGGACCTTTCAAAGACATCTTGCCAGAAGTCGAGTTGACCGACATGGACAACCAGTTCAAGAGCATTTTTGATGGACTTGGAGATAAGCTCAAAGGGTTGTTTGACCTCTTCAAGAAAGGTTTTGATGCAGCATTTAGACCAGAAGGTATTGAACGCATTAAGACCGCCTTAGACCAAATAGCTAAGACAATGGGAGAAATCGCTACTGATCCAAGAGTTGTGAATGCCTTTAACCGAATGGCTGAGAAAATCGCTTATGCTTTAGGGCAAGTGACAGGCTCAATAGCTACTATCGGTCTAGGTATCGGTGTTTTCCTTGCCGAAAGTATTGCAAATGGTCTTGGAAGGCAAAAAGAACGCATTACCAGGGCGCTAGTCGCTTTGTTTGATAATATTGGTAACATTGCAGAGGCAGTAGGAAACATCGCTCAGGCCTTTTCTAGTGCTTTCTACGACGTCATTACCTCAACCGGTGCGGTTCGTATAGGTAGTGCTATTGTGTCAACTCTATTAAGCTTGACATCTACCATTGTTGAAGTCGGTAGCAAATTAGCAGGAAGTTTGTTTAAAGGTTTTGAAAAAGTCGTTGTGACAAGCGCTCCTAAAATTTCATCAGTCTTCCAAAGTTTATTAGATACTGTTGCGCCTGTATTTGAGAGCATTGAAAGGTCTGTTAACAAATTTGGCGATGGCTTAAGTCGTGTTTATGATGAACATGTAGTCCCTGCTATTAACTCTATTGCTAATGCTTTTAATGGGCTAATTGATATTATTCAAATACTTTGGGAGAATTCTTGGCAACCTTTTGCTGAGTTTTTATCAGGAGTATTCGGTGTTAGTATTGAAACCGTCGCTGATTTATTAGGCGGTATCATACTAGAAGCATTGAAGTTACTAGCTGATACAATCAAGCTAGTTGCTGATGGTTTTACTGCTTTTTCTGACTGGTGTAAAGAAAATAAAGAGATTATCTCTGTAATTGCTAATGTGATTGGTACGCTTGCAACTGCATGGCAGGGGATTAAGTTCTTGTCTTGGGCTGAACAAGCTGGAGGACTTGCAGGGGCATTCGAATTATTAAGTGGCAAGGTTTCCTTTATTGTTAGCGGAATTAAAAATCTTGGACTAGCTTTGAAAGCTTTGACATTTGATAAATTGGTCAGCTTCGGAGAAACCATCTATTTGAATGCGTTGTACGCAAAAGATTTTGTTGTCAATTCAGGTAAAACAATTGCACAGCTAGGGAAAACTGCTTTAGAACTTGGTAAATCAGCTCTAGCATGGACTGCTCATACAGCGAAAATGGGATTAGCAACCGCGGCGGAATTTGCACATTCTGTGGCAGCAGGAGTCGCTACAGCTGCAACATGGGCTTTTAATGCAGCGTTAGCAGTTTTGACAAGTCCAATAACCTTAGTTATTGCAGCAATCGCAGCCTTAATTGCTATTGGTGTCTTGCTCTACCAAAATTGGGACACTGTTGTTGAGTTTGCTAAAACAGCATGGCAAGGACTATGTGATTTTATCAGTGGTATTTGTCAAGCGATTGGCGAATTTTTCAGCGGTCTATGGACGAAGCTACAAGAAATCTTTGAGCCAATAGGTCAATGGTTTGGCGAGAAGTTCCAGCAAGGATGGGATGCTATTGTAAACATCTTCTCTGGTATCGGAGAGTGGTTTTCTGGTGTATTCCAAGGTGCATGGGACGCTATCGTTAATATCTTCACGCCAATCGGTTCATGGTTCGGACAACGTTGGGCGGATGTGACGAGTGCTTTGGCTAATATCGGGGCATGGTTTACGGACATGTTCCAAAAAGCATGGACTGGTCTAACAAACATCTTCAGCAAACTAGGTTCATGGTTTGGCGAAAGGTGGAACGATGTTACAAGTGCGCTTTCCAGCGTTTCAAACTGGTTTGGTGAGATGTTCACTAATGCTTACAACGCAGTAAAAGATGCTTTTAGTTCTATCGGTGACTTCTTTAGTGGAGTTTGGGACACTGTTAAAAGTATCTTTGTAAATGCTGGTCAGATGGTCGGTGAGGCAGTAGGTGGAGCGTTTAAGAGCGCAGTCAATGCGGTTCTTGGAACGATTGAAAATGTGGTCAATGGCTTCATCGGCATGATTAATGGTGTTTTAGATGTTGTCAGAAACTTACCTGGTCTGGGATGGATTGGAAGTGTAAGCACAGTTAGCCTTCCTCGTCTTGCCCGTGGTGGTATCGTTGATAGTCCAACTATTGCCATGATTGGTGAAGCAGGTAAAGAGGCGGTCGTACCACTTGAAAATACAGGATTTATCCAAACACTTGGGCGAGTAGTCAGCAGTGCGGTAGTAAATGCCATGGCTGGTGTTGGTCCACAAGGTGGATTTTCTGGCGACGGCGACATCGTTATCCAAATCGCAGGCCATGAGTTCGGACGGGTAGCTATCCAAGAAATTAACAAGGAACATGAACGAGCAGGTCAAACCTTGCTCAAGATTTAGGAGGTTAAATGGCACAATTGACAATCAATGGGGTGGCTGTGAAGCCTCCCAAATCTTTTCAAGTCGGTATTCAAGATATCGATGGAGAGACAGGGCGTAATGCCAATGGCGACATGGTGCGTGACCGTATCACGACCAAACGCAAACTAGACTGTGAATGGGGTATGATGACTCAGGGAGAATTAAGTCAGCTTTTACATGCTGTATCATCTGAATTTTTTGAGGTGTCTTATCCAGACCCCATGGATGGCCAAGTCACAAAGACTTTCTACGTCGGTGATAGGACAGCTCCTAGCTATAGCTTTACTGAGAAGTTTAAACCTTGGTCTGGCGCTAAATTTAATCTGGTAGAGAGGTAAGAAAATGGATGCTTTAACCAGACGACAATTTGACAGAGCCATGTTTGCCAAGGAAAGGACGCTGGCTATTCGTGTTGGTGATTATACTTCACGGGATATCAAAGAGGCTAGTTTTGAGTATGGCTACATCAAGGGCGATACTTATAAGCCTGGTGGAACCTGCGCTGGTAGCGGTAAAATTACCTTTACCAGTATCATTACCACGTTCAATAAGCTGGATACCCTGCACCCTGAGATTGGTCTACTGGTTGGGGATACCTACCAGTGGGTCAAGATGGGGGAATACTTCATCAACGATATTGAGATTGACCGAAACCGCAACACAACCACACTTGAACTTATGGATGGTATGTTTAAGCTCAATCGTGAGTATGTGACAGATTTGCATTTCCCAGCTGAAGTACGAGAGGTTATTCAGGAAATCTGCCTGAAAACAGGCATTGAGTTAGCGAATGACTATTTCGGAATCAGCGCGATGCGTTACCATGTCGAGCAAGTTCCTGAAGGAAAGAAACTTTCATTTAGGGATATGCTGAGCGCTATGACTCAGATGATAGGGATGTCTTGTTTCTTCAACCGAGAAGGGAAGATGGAAATCCGTGATTTAACTGAGTCAAATATCACGATAAACGCAGACAGTTACTTCCTACATGGTTTAACCAAGAGTGAGATTGAGTATCAGATAGCTGGTATTACTTGTAAGACAGATAAGAAGCCTCTTACGGTTGGTATGAAGACAGGTCGGTCTTTGGAACTAGACAATGTCTTCATGACCCAGAGCGCTTTAAATGACCTGTATTACAAGCTGAAAAACCTGACTTACTATCCGTATAATCTCAACTACCAAGGGCATTTACTGCTTGAGGTTGGGCAGTGGGTAACCATTCAGACCAACAAGAAAGAAACCTTTAAAGTTCCTGTCTTAAGTCAGAGCTTTACTTTCAAAGGTGGTCTAAGAGGTCGTATCAGCGCAGATAGTAAAGCTGGAAATGATACGCAGTATTCTTACGAGGGTACGATTACCAAGCAGATTAAGCAACAAGATGGCATTGAAGCCAAAATCCAAGCGCAGATAGAAGCAGCAGACGCAGCCTTTGACGCTGAATTTACTAAGCGTGAGAAAGCTATCACGGATGCCATCGAACTTGCCAAGGCTAAGGCGGAAGAAGTCAAGCAAGAAGTGTCTGACACTATCAATCAGCGTTTCAATAGCTTTCATGATGAACCTTTACGAGAATCAAGGCGCAAGGCTGAGGAAGCTTTGAGACAAGCTGGCGCAAGTAGCTCTCTTGCTCAGGAAGCCAAGCAGATTGGGCTGGATTCTGTTGCTAGACTTGAAGCGTTTAAGTCGCAGACTAGGAGTGCTCAGACGGCTTTGTCG
>NZ_VMMT01000039.1:0-39597 GCF_013277355.1 Streptococcus sp. 1343 | reverse complement strand
ACACTGTTTTGAGGTTGCATATGAAACTGACGAAGTCAGCTCAAAACATAGTTTTGAGGTTGTAGATGAAACTGACGAAGTCAGTAACCATACCTACGGCAAGGCGACGCTGACGAAGTTTGAATTGGATTTTCACAGAGTGTAAATTGTTGAAACTAGGTTGTCATACAATGTGTACCACTTGGGCTTTGGCAGTAGCTAACTGCACTAAATATAATATAAGGAGGGTTTTATGGGGAAAGGCCATTGGAATCGGAAAAGAGTTTATAGCATTCGTAAGTTTGCTGTGGGAGCTTGCTCAGTAATGATTGGGACTTGTGCAGTTCTATTAGGAGGAAATATAGCTGGAGAATCTGTAGTTTATGCGGATGAAACACTTATTACTCATACTGCTGAGAAACCTAAAGAGGAAAAAACGATAGTAGAAGAAAAGGCTGATAAAGCTTTGGAAACTAAAAATGTAGTTGAAAGGACAGAACAAAGTGAATCTAGTTCAACTGAGGCTATTGCATCTGAGAAGAAAGAAGATGAAGCCGTAACTCCAAAAGAGGAAAAAGTGTCTGCTAAACCGGAAGAAAAAGCTCCAAGGATAGAATCACAAGCTTCAAGTCAAGAAAAACCGCTTAGGGAAGATGCTAAAGCTGTAACAAATGAAGAAGTGAATCAAATGATTGAAGACAGGAAAGTGGATTTTAATCAAAATTGGCACTTTAAACTCAATGCAAATTCTAAGGAAGTCATTAAACCGGATGCAGATGTATCTACGTGGAAAAAATTGGATTTACCGTATGACTGGAGTATTTTTAACGATTTCGATCATGAATCTCCTGCACAAAATGAAGGTGGACAGCTTAACGGTGGGGAAGCTTGGTATCGCAAGACTTTCAAACTAGATGAAAAAGACCTCAAGAAAAATGTTCGCCTTACTTTTGATGGCGTCTACATGGATTCTCAAGTTTATGTCAATGGTCAGTTAGTGGGGCATTATCCAAATGGTTATAACCAATTTTCATATGATATCACTAACTATTTGAACAAAGATGGTCGTGAGAATGTGATTGCTGTCCATGCAGTCAACAAACAGCCAAGTAGCCGTTGGTATTCAGGAAGTGGTATCTATCGTGATGTGACTTTACAAGTGACAGATAAGGTGCATGTTGAGAAAAATGGGACAACTATTTTAACACCAAAACTTGAAGAACAACAACATGGCAAGGTTGAAACTCATGTGACCAGCAAAATCGTCAATACGGACGACAAAGACCATGAACTTGTAGCAGAATATCAAATCGTTGAACGTGGTGGTCAGGCTGTGACAGGTCTAGTACGTACAGAGAGTCGTACCTTAAAAGCACATGAATCAACAAGCCTAGATGCGATTTTAGAAGTTGAAAGACCAAAACTCTGGACCGTTTTAAATGACAAACCTGCCTTGTACGAATTGATTACGCGTGTTTACCGTGACGGTCAATTGGTTGATGCTAAGAAGGATTTGTTTGGTTACCGTTACTATCACTGGACTCCAAATGAAGGTTTCTCTTTGAATGGTGAACGTATTAAATTCCATGGAGTATCCTTGCACCACGACCATGGGGCGCTTGGAGCAGAAGAAAACTATAAAGCAGAATACCGTCGTCTCAAACAAATGAAGGAGATGGGAGTTAACTCCATCCGTACAACCCACAACCCTGCTAGTGAGCAAACCTTGCAAATCGCAGCAGAACTAGGTTTACTCGTTCAGGAAGAGGCCTTTGATACTTGGTATGGTGGCAAGAAACCTTATGACTATGGACGTTTCTTTGAAAAAGATGCCACTCACCCAGAAGCTCGAAAAGGTGAAAAATGGTCTGATTTTGACCTACGTACCATGGTCGAAAGAGGCAAAAACAACCCTGCTATCTTCATGTGGTCAATTGGTAATGAAATAGGTGAAGCTAATGGTGATGCCCACTCTTTAGCAACTGTTAAACGTTTGGTCAAGGTTATCAAGGATGTTGATAAGACTCGCTATGTTACCATGGGAGCAGATAAATTCCGTTTCGGTAATGGTAGCGGAGGGCATGAGAAAATTGCTGATGAACTCGATGCTGTTGGATTTAACTATTCTGAAGAT
The DNA here is from genome assembly GCF_013277355.1 of Streptococcus sp. 1343. Lineage (NCBI taxonomy): Bacteria > Bacillati > Bacillota > Bacilli > Lactobacillales > Streptococcaceae > Streptococcus > Streptococcus sp. 1343. The sequence continues at coordinate 37,484 of NZ_VMMT01000039.1, read as the reverse complement.
AATTACAAAGCCCTTAGAGCTAAGCATCCAAAATGGTTGATTTATGGATCAGAAACATCTTCAGCTACCCGTACACGTGGAAGTTACTATCGCCCTGAACGTGAATTGAAACATAGCAATGGACCTGAGCGTCATTATGAACAGTCTGACTATGGGAATGATCGTGTGGGTTGGGGGAAAACAGCAACCGCTTCATGGACTTTTGACCGTGACAACGCTGGCTATGCTGGACAGTTTATCTGGACAGGTACGGACTATATTGGTGAACCTACACCATGGCACAACCAAAATCAAACTCCTGTTAAGAGCTCTTACTTTGGTATCGTAGATACAGCCGGCATTCCAAAACATGACTTCTATCTCTACCAAAGCCAATGGGTTTCTGTTAAGAAGAAACCGATGGTACACCTTCTTCCTCACTGGAACTGGGAAAACAAAGAATTAGCATCCAAAGTAGCTGACTCAGAAGGTAAGATTCCAGTTCGTGCTTATTCGAATGCTTCTAGTGTAGAATTGTTCTTGAATGGAAAATCTCTTGGTCTTAAGACCTTCAACAAAAAACAAACCAGCGATGGTCGTACCTACCAAGAAGGTGCGAATGCTAAGGAACTCTATCTTGAGTGGAAGGTTGCTTACCAACCAGGTACCTTGGAAGCTGTAGCTCGCGATGAAGCTGGAAAAGAAATTGCACGTGACAAGATTACCACTGCAGGGCAACCAGCAGGAGTTCGCCTCGTCAAGGAAGAACACGCCATCGCCGCAGATGGAAAAGACTTGACTTACATCTACTACGAAATCGTAGACAGTGAAGGAAATGTTGTACCAACTGCCAATAATTTGGTTCGTTTCCAATTGCATGGACAAGGTCAACTAGTCGGTGTCGATAATGGGGAACAAGCCAGCCGAGAACGCTATAAGGCGCAAGCAGATGGTTCATGGATCCGTAGAGCCTTTAACGGTAAAGGGGTTGCCATCGTTAAATCAACTGAACAAGCAGGTAAATTCACTCTGACTGCCCACTCAGATCTCTTGAAATCGGACCAAGTTACCGTCTTTACTGGTAAGAAAGAAGGACAAGAGAAGACTGTTTTGGGGACAGAAGTAGCAAGAGTTCGTACATTAATTGGTAAAGAACCAAAAATGCCGAAAACAGTAGGTTTTGTATACAGCGACGGTAGTCGTGAAAAACTTCCAGTAACTTGGTCTCAAGTCGATGTTAGTCAAGCAGGAGTTGTGACTGTTAAAGGTACAGCAAATGGACGTGAGGTAGAGGCTCATGTCGAGGTTCTAGCAATTGCGAAAGAATTACCAACAGTTAAACGTATTGCTCCAAATACTAACTTGAATTCTGTAGACAAATCTGTTTCCTATGTTTTGACCGATGGAAGTGTACAAGAGTATGAAGTGGACAAGTGGGAGATTGCCGAAGAAGATAAAGTTAAGTTAGCAATTCCAGGTTCTCGTATTCAAGCGACCGGTTATTTAGAAGGTCAACCAATTCATGCAACCCTTGTGGTAGAAGAAGGAAATGCTGCAGCACCTGTAGTGCCAACTGTTACTGTTGGAGGTGAGGCAGTAACAGGTCTTACTAGTCGACAACCAATGCAATATCGTACTCTATCTTATGGTGCCCAACTGCCAGAAGTCACAGCAAGTGCTGAAAATGCTGATGTGACAGTTCTTCAAGCAAGCGCAGCAAACGGCATGCGTGCGAGCATCTTTATTCAGCCTAAAGATGGTGGCCCTCTTCAAACCTATGCAATTCAATTCCTTGAAGAAGCACCAAAAATTGCTCACTTGAGCTTGCAAGTGGAAAAAGCTGACAGTCTCAAAGAAGACCAAACTGTCAAATTGTCGGTTCGAGCTCACTATCAAGATGGAACGCAAGCTGTATTACCAGCTGATAAAGTAACCTTCTCTACAAGTGGTGAAGGGGAAGTCGCAATTCGTAAAGGAATGCTTGAGTTACATAAGTCAGGAGCAGTCACTCTCAAAGCGGAATACGAGGGAGCTAAAGGCCAAGTTGATCTCACTATCCAGGCCAATACTGAGAAGAAGATTGCGCAATCTATCCGTCCAGTAAATGTAGTGACAGATTTACACCAAGAACCTACTCTTCCGTCAACAGTAACGGTTGAGTATGACAAAGGTTTCCCTAAAGCTCACAAAGTCACTTGGCAAGCTATTCCGAAAGAAAAACTAGACTCCTATCAAACCTTTGAAGTACTAGGTAAAGTTGAAGGAATTGACCTTGAAGCGCGTGCAAGAGTCTCTGTAGAAGGTATCGTTTCAGTTGAAGAAGTCAGTGTGACAACTCCAATCGCAGAAGCACCACAATTACCAGAAAGCGTTCGGACATATGATTCAAATGGTCACGTTTCATCAGCTAAGGTTGCATGGGATGCGATTCGTCCAGAGCAATACGCTAAGGAAGGTGTCTTTACAGTTAATGGTCGCTTAGAAGGTACGCGATTAACAACTAAACTTCATGTTCGCGTATCTGCTCAAACTGAGCAAGGTGCAAACATTTCTGACCAATGGACCGGTTCAGAATTGCCACTTGCCTTTGCTTCAGATTCAAATCCAAGCGACCCAGTTTCAAATGTTAATGACAAGCTCATTTCCTACAATAACCAACCAGCCAATCGTTGGACAAACTGGAATCGTAGTAATCCAGAAGCTTCAGTCGGTGTTCTGTTTGGAGATTCAGGTATCTTGAGCAAACGCTCCGTTGATAATCTAAGTGTCGGATTCCACGAAGACCATGGAGTTGGTGCACCGAAGTCTTATGTGATTGAGTATTATGTTGGTAAGACTGTCCCAACAGCTCCTAAAAACCCTAGTTTTGTTGGTAATGAGGACCATGTCTTTAATGATTCTGCCAACTGGAAACCAGTTACTAATCTAAAAGCCCCTGCTCAACTCAAGGCTGGAGAAATGAACCACTTTAGCTTTGATAAAGTTGAAACCTATGCTATTCGTATTCGCATGGTTAAAGCAGATAACAAGCGTGGAACGTCTATCACAGAGGTACAAATCTTTGCGAAACAAGTTGCGGCAGCCAAACAAGGACAAACAAGAATCCAAGTTGACGGCAAAGACTTAGCAAACTTCAACCCTGATTTGACAGACTACTACCTTGAGTCTGTAGATGGAAAAGTTCCGGCAGTCACAGCAAGTGTTAGCAACAATGGTCTCGCTACCGTCGTTCCAAGCGTTCGTGAAGGTGAGCCAGTTCGTGTCATCGCGAAAGCTGAAAATGGCGACATCTTAGGAGAATACCGTCTGCACTTCACTAAGGATAAGAACTTACTTTCTTATAAACCAGTTGCTGCGGTTAAACAAGCTCGCTTGGTACAAGTAGGTCAAGCACTTGAATTGCCGACTAAGGTTCCAGTTTACTTCACAGGTAAAGATGGCTACGAAACAAAAGACTTGTCAGTTGAATGGGAAGAAGTTCCAGCAGAAAATCTGACAAAAGCAGGTCAATTTACCGTTCGAGGCCATGTTCTTGGTAGTGATCTTGTTGCTGAGTTCACTGTACGAGTGACAGACAAGCTAGGCGAAGCTCTTTCAGATAACCCAGAGTATGATGAAAACAGTAACCAGGCCTTTGCTTCAGCCACTAACGATATTGATAGAAGCTCCCATGACCGTGTGGATTATCTCAATGACGGAGATCATTCAGAAAATCGTCGTTGGACAAACTGGTCTGCAAGACCGTCTACCAATCCAGAAGTATCAGCAGGCGTAATCTTCCGTGAAAATGGTAAGATTGTAGAACGGACTGTTGCACAAGGAAAAGTTCAGTTCTTTGTAGATAGTGGTACAGATGCACCATCTAAACTTGTTTTGGAACGTTATGTCGGCCCAGACTTTGAAGTGCCTATCTACTATTCAAACTACCAAGCCTACGAATCTGGACATCCATTTAACAATCCAGAAAATTGGGAAGCTGTGCCTTATCGTGCGGATAAAGACATTGCAGCTGGTGATGAAATCAACGTAACATTTAAAGCTATCAAAGCCAAAGCTATGAGATGGCGTATGGAGCGTAAAGCAGATAAGAGCGGTGTTGCGATGATTGAGCTGACCTTTCTTGCACCAAGCGAATTGCCTCAAGAAAGCACTCAATCGAAGATTCTTGTAGATGGAAAAGAACTTGCTGATTTCGCTGAAGATCGTCAAGACTACCAAATCACCTATAAAGGTCAACGGCCAAAAGTCTCAGTTGAAGAAAACAATCAAGTAGCTTCGACTGTGGTAGATAGTGGAGAAGATAGTCTTCCAGTACTTGTTCGCCTCGTTTCAGAAAGTGGAAAACAAGTCAAGGAATACCGTATCCAGTTGACTAAGGAAAAACCAGTTTCTGAGAAGACAGTTGCTGCTGTACAAGAAGATTTTCCAAAACTCGAATTTGTTGAAAAAGATTTGGCATACAAGACAGTTGAGAAAAAAGATTCAACACTGTATCTAGGTGAAACTCGTGTAGAACAAGAAGGAAAAACTGGTAAAGAACGTATCTTTACAGCGATTAATCCTGATGGAAGTAAGGAAGAAAAACTCCGTGAAGTGGTAGAAGCTCCGACAGACCGCATCATCTTGGTTGGAACCAAACCAGTAGCTCAAGAAGCTAAAAAACCACAAGTGTCAGAAAAAGCAGATACAAAACCAATTGATTCAAGTGAAGCTAGTCAAACTAATAAAGCCCAGTTACCAAATACAGGTAGTGCGGCAAGCCAAGCAGCAGTAGCAGCAGGTTTAGCTCTTCTAGGTTTGAGTGCAGGATTAGTAGTTACTAAAGGTAAAAAAGAAGACTAGAAATTTTGATACCTTCTTTATCATTAAAGACCAAAGAAAAACTCTTGTCCTAAATAGAAGATAAAGAGCCTGAGACAAAATAGTTCTCAACCACAAAAAAGCTAGATATTTCCAATTGCGGAACTCTAGCTTTTTAATTTTGAGTCGTTCTCTTATTGTATAGTAGATTGAAACTAGAATAGTACACTTCTACTTCTAAAACATTGTTAGAAATCAATTTGACTGTCCTTATCGATTTGTCCTGTTCTTATTTCATTTCACTATGTTTTAGGAGGTTATTGGCCATAAGTACCAATCCCATGTCAATTCTCACTTGACGCATCCCTCTCAGATTACATATCTTGTAACCCAAACAAGCCTTTATCTGCCCAAAGACAGGTTCCACATCAATCTTGCGTTGAGCGAAAATCTGTCTACCTTGGGGAGATAAAAGCGCCTGACATTCTTTAACTTTCAAGTTTTGATAGCCTTCGTTCATATACAGTCCCTTTTGAGGGGCTGATTCAGGTTCGTCGGCGTAGTAAACCTTGATTTCCTGTTGAAAGTCTGTCTGTGTTTTCTGATGTTTGATATGGTGAAAACGATAGCACCAGCCATCAGGATGTGTGTAGCTATCCTCCTTGTTATCATAGTGCCAATTCGCTAAGTTTCTAGCTGACTGTTTATACCCTCTCTTTTGTTCCTTGTCAAACATGGCATATTTAATCAGAAGGGGAGTGATTTCTTCTTGAAAATAGACCTGTATCTGTTCTTGAAGTTTGGTGGAGAATTTCTCTGTCGTTTTCTTCCACACAAAACTATACTTGTTGGCATTGGCTTCAATCTTAGTTCCGTCAATAAACAAACAATCTAAGGTCACTAACTCTTCCATTTTTCAATTTTTCGCCCAGAGAAAATCCCTTGTGAATAGGCAAATAGAAGAGTAGATACAAGCATTTTAGGGTGATAAGACGGGCGATCAAAGGCATGATAGAAGGCGTAGAAGTGATGTTCCTCCAAGGTATTCACCACTTTTTCAATAGTAAAGACGAGATGGTCTTGTGGTAAGAAGGAACTGATTTCTAGTGGTAAAGTTGTTTGATTTGTGTTATAGTGAATATGCATGGGATAGCCTTTCTAAACGGTTTATTGGGCAATTCTATTTTACCAAGACTATCGCAACCATGCAAAAAAGCAACAGCAAATCCGTTGCTTTTTTTGGAGATAAGAGACTATTGTCCCAGACTCTTTTCTTTGTATAAAATTGTATAGTGTTATTGTCTATACTATTTTGTAGAGAAAGCAAAAATCCCTAGAAAATGCTTAGGGATTCGACTATTTCATTAAGAACAATTCAACAATCATTTCTATATACATGATAAGGGTTAATAAGAATCCTGCACGCCAGAAGAATTTGATGAATTTAGGATAGTAAAAGCTGCGTTTTTTCAAAAGGAAGAAAAAGACGAGAATAATGGCTAGAACTGAGAGGGCTAGCCCCAGTCTAGGGAGGAAATTATGGGTAAAGGTTTTAGCTGTGATCAGGTAGTACTCAAATACCAAGACTGGAAAGGCCAAATCCGCAAAGTTTCGTCCTAGTTTTTTTAATCTAAAAAGTTTGGTTATGATAATGCAGACTACTAGAGTCAGTATCAATAATAAAATAGATGCTAATTTCATTAAAATCATATCCATATTGTATCATAAAAAAAGGCTAATGGAAACGAGAAACAGAGGAATTTATAGGAAAGTCAGGCTTTTGAGATTGTGGGTGATTTTTGTTATAATGAGAGTTATGAAATCTTATAATACCTTGAATGATTATTATCGAAAACTCTTTGGAGAAAAGACCTTTAAAGTCCCTATTGATGCGGGATTTGACTGTCCCAATCGTGATGAAACTGTGGCTCATGGAGGCTGTACTTTTTGTACGGTTTCCGGTTCTGGAGATGCCATTGTGGCACCAGATGCGCCTATCCGTGAGCAATTTTATAAGGAAATTGACTTTATGCATCGTAAGTGGCCAGGTGTTCAGAAGTATCTGGTTTATTTTCAAAATTTTACAAACACCCATGAAAAGGTGGAAGTTATTCGAGAGCGTTATGAACAGGCTATCAATGACCCAGGTGTGGTAGGAATCAATATTGGAACGCGCCCAGACTGTTTACCAGACGAAACCATCGAATATTTGGCTGAGTTGTCGGAGCGCATGCATGTGAGGGTTGAATTAGGCTTGCAGACTACTTATGAAGCAACCTCTGACCTGATTAACCGCGCGCATTCTTATGAATTGTAGGTGGAAACGGTCAAGCGTTTGAGAAAGTATCCAAAAATTGAGATTGTTTCCCATTTGATCAATGGTTTACCTGGTGAAACTCATGAGATGATGGTTGAAAATGTCCGCCGTTGTGTCACGGATAACGATATTCAAGGGATTAAACTGCATTTGCTTCACCTGATGACCAATACACGTATGCAACGAGATTATCACGAAGGACGTTTGCAGTTGATGAGCCAGGACAAATATGTTAAGGTCATCTGTGACCAACTGGAAATCATTCCCAAACATATTGTCATCCATCGAATTACAGGAGATGCACCGAGAGATATGCTGATTGGGCTTATGTGGAGCCTCAATAAATGGGAAGCTCTCAACAGCATTGAGATGGAGATGCGACGTCGTGGAAGTGTTCAAGGATGCAAGGCTGTAAAACAGGAGTTTGAAAATGAAAAGACCACTTGAGATGGCACATGATTTTTTGGCTGAGGTCGTGACAAAAGAGGATGTCGTAGTGGATGCGACTATGGGAAATGGTCATGACACGCTTTTTTTAGCCAAGCTAGCCAAGCAAGTCTATGCCTTTGATATTCAGAAGCAAGCCTTGGAAAAGACCCAAGAGCGTTTGCATCAGGCTGGCTACACAAATGCCCAGTTAATCTTGCAAGGCCATGAGACACTGGACCAGTTTGTGACAGAAGCCAAGGCAGGGATTTTTAATCTGGGCTATCTGCCATCAGCTGATAAGTCTGTCATCACCAGACCTCAGACAACGATTGAAGCATTAGAAAAGCTGTGTGGCTTACTTGTCAAAGGTGGACGGATTGCTATCATGATCTACTATGGTCATGAAGGAGGCGACCTCGAGAGGGATGCTGTTTTGGATTTTGTTAGCCAGTTGAACCAACAAGAGTACACAGCTGCCATTTACCGAACTTTAAACCAAGTCAACAACCCACCGTTTTTAGTAATGATTGAAAAATTAGAGAGATATAGACATGGATAAACAATACCTACGTGAAAAGCTGGATGCCATGCGCCAGAATTTTGTTGAATCAACCCACCACGAACGAGCAGTGGGAGTGCTAGACCAAGCGCATATGAGCAAAAAAATGCTTAAAATCAAGAAAAAATTAGTTGCTCTTGAAATGGAACGGTGCCAGAGAAAAATTGAGCACAAGGATTGTTCCAAGATTGACCAAAAAATCAAAGAGCAGAAGGAGATATTTGAATCCTGTTGTAAAAAAGATTAAGGAGGACGTGCGTGGAATTACTGATTTACCTCATCCTGTTTTTACTGGTTTTGATTGTCTCAAGTACAACCAATAAGCTCCTGCCCTTTTTGCCTCTCCCTTTGGTGCAAATTCTTTTGGGAATTGTGATTGGTCTCTTTTTACCCAATACTGACTTTCACCTTAATACGGAGTTGTTTTTGGCACTGGTTATCGGACCCTTGCTTTTCCGAGAGGCTGAAGAAGCAGATGTTACGGCTATTTTAAAACACTGGCGAATTATTATCTATCTCATATTTCCAGTGATTTTTATCTCGACCCTGAGTTTGGGTGGTTTGGCCCATCTTCTTTGGCTTAGTCTTCCCTTGGCAGCTTGCTTGGCTGTTGGGGCGGCCCTTGGGCCTACGGACTTGGTTGCCTTTGCTTCTCTTTCGGAGCGGTTTAGCTTTCCTAAGCGCGTGTCTAATATCCTTAAGGGTGAAGGACTCTTGAATGATGCATCAGGTTTGGTTGCCTTTCAGGTAGCTTTGACAGCTTGGACAACTGGGGCCTTTTCCCTTGGGCAAGCGAGTAGTTCGCTCATCTTTTCAATCCTAGGCGGTTTTTTAATTGGATTTCTAACAGCCATGACCAACCGTTTCCTTCATAGCTTCTTATTAAGTGTGCGAGCAACGGATATAGCTAGTGAACTCCTTCTGGAATTGAGTTTGCCCTTGGTGACCTTCTTTCTGGCAGAAGAAGTCCATGTTTCAGGGATTATTGCCGTTGTGGTTGCTGGGATTTTAAAGGCAAGCCGTTTTAAGAAAATTACGCTCCTCGAAGCCCAAGTGGATACGGTGACTGAGACGGTCTGGCATACAGTGAACTTTATGCTCAACGGTTCTGTCTTTGTGATTTTAGGGATGGAGTTGGAAATGATAGCAGAGCCTATCTTGACCAATCCAATCTATAATCCCTTACTTTTATTGGGATCTCTTGTCGCTCTTACCTTTGTCCTCTTTGCTATTCGTTTTGTCATGATCTATGGCTATTATGCCTATAGGACTAGACGTCTCAAGAAAAAGCTAAATAAGTATATGAAGGATATGCTTCTCTTGACCTTCTCAGGTGTCAAGGGAACGGTGTCGATTGCTACGATTCTCTTGATACCAAGTAATTTAGAACAGGAGTATCCTCTCTTACTTTTCCTTGTCGCAGGTGTGACGCTTGTAAGCTTTTTAACAGGTCTCTTGGTTCTGCCTTATCTTTCTGATGAAGAGGAAGAAAGCAAGGACTATCTCATGCATATCGCCATTTTGAATGAAGTAACGCTGGAGTTGGAAAAAGAGTTGGAAGACACCAGAAATAAACTTCCCCTCTATGCGGCTATTGACAATTACCATGGACGTATTGAAAATCTCATTTTAAGCCAAGAAAACCAGGATGATCAAGAAGACTGGGCTGCTTTGAAACTCTTGATTCTTAGTATTGAAAGTGATGGATTGGAACAGGCCTATGAAGAGGGGAACATTAGCAATCGTGCTTACCGAGTTTACCAACGTTATCTGAAAAATATAGAACGAGGCATCAATCGTAAATTTGCGTCACGATTGACCTATTATTTCCTTGTTTCTTTGCGGATTTTACGTTTTCTCCTTCATGAAGTTTTTACTCTCGGAAAGACCTTCCGTAGCTGGAAGGACAAGGAGCAAAGCCGTCTCCGTGCTCTTGATTACGACCAAATAGCAGAGCTCTATCTTGCCAATACAGAGATGATTATTGAAAGTTTGGAAAACCTGAAGGGAGTCTATAGACGCTCTTTGATTAGTTTTATGCAGGAGTCTCGTCTTCGAGAAACAGCTATTATCAGCAGTGGTGCCTTTGTCGAACGGGTTATTACACGTGTCAAACCTAATAATATTGATGAGATGCTGAGGGGCTATTATTTGGAGCGCAAGTTGATTTTTGAATATGAAGAGAAACGATTGATTACGACCAAGTATGCCAAGAAGTTACGACAAAATGTCAATAACTTAGAGAACTATTCCTTGAAGGAAGCTGCCAATACCCTGCCTTATGATATGGTGGAATTGGTAAGAAGAAATTAGTTAATACTCTTCGAAAATCTCTTCAAACCACGTCAGCGTCGCCTTGGATTATATATGTGACTGACTTCGTCAGTTTCATCTACAACCTCAAAGCAGGGCTTTGAGCAACCTGCGGCTAGCTTCCTGGTTTGCTATTTGATTTTCATTGAGTATAAGATTGTAAGTGAAGGAGTGTGACATGAAAAAATGCTGGAAAGAGCTGACAGACAAGCCTTTAGTAAAAGCTTTTTTGCATTATTATCAAGCATCAGATAGTGAGTTGACCAGTGTCGCAGTAGCCTACTATTGGTTGATTTCGATTTTTCCCCTGCTTTTGGTGGTGGTCAATATTCTCCCCTATTTTCAGATTCCTGTGGGAGAATTTCTGGGCTTTATGAAAGACGTCCTGCCCCCAAGCCTCTATGAAGGTGTGGAAAAAATAGCCAGAGAAGTCTTGACGCAACCTTCAACAGGTTTATTGAGTTTTTCTGTTTTATCGGCGTTATGGAGTTTTTCAAAATCTATGAATTTCTTGCAAAAAGCTTTTAACAAGGCTTATGGTGTTGAAAAGAGTCGTGGACTTATTTCCCATCAGATGGTGAGTCTCCTAGTCAGTTTTGGCTTGCAGCTCCTCTTTGCTTTTGCCTTGTTTTTGAGCTTATTTGGGCAAATGATTTTGGATTTACTTGCTCATTATTGGACAAAAGATGGCATTATCTATCAGGCTTTACAAGGTTTGGCAGGTCCTCTGACTTACGCCCTCCTCTTTGCTATCTTGGTCATGCTTTATTATTTTCTTCCTAATCTATCTAACAGGAAAATTAGCTATACCCTACCAGGTAGTGCCTTTGTTCTCTTAGTGATTTTAGTTCTACTAACTCTGTTTTCTAGTTATCTCAATTACTATGTCCATCATTTGGTGGATGTCCGAATTTTAGGTTCCGTTCTTCTTGTTGTTATGATGTTTTGGTTTATCTTAATTGCCAAAATTGTTATTCTAGGCGCGGTGATCAATGCCAGTGTGCAGAGTTTGAAAGATCCGAGCTTTAATAAAGATTAACTATTTATCTATTACAAAAACGCATAGTATCAAGGTTCTATAAAGCCTTGATACTATGCGCTTTTGTGCTTTGACAGTTTTTGTTCAAGATTTCTAAATCATCTGATTAAATTCCTATTTTTCCCTATCATTGTCCCTGTTTTTTCGAAAATGGAAGGAGTATAATAAATCTATCAATAAAATGATAGGAGGAACTTTATGGGTCATATTTTCTTTTTTCTAAGTGTCTTTTTGGCAGGGATTCTATCCTTCTTTTCTCCTTGTATCTTACCCTTGTTACCAGTTTATGCAGGGGTGTTACTAGATGATAAGGATGGTGCTCAAGCTTCTAGTGGCAAATTTTCAATCTCAGTCACTAGTTTATTGCGAACGCTAGCCTTTATAGCAGGAATTTCCTTTATCTTTATTTTGTTGGGCTATGGAGCTGGTTTTTTAGGCGATTTGCTTTATGCTTCTTGGTTCCAATATGTGACAGGTGCGGTTATCATTCTCTTAGGCTTGCACCAGATGGAGATTCTACATTTTAAGGGGCTTTATAAGGAAAAGAGGTTACAACTGCAAGGACAGGGGCAAAATGGTAAGGGCTATAGTCAGGCGTTTTTACTGGGGTTGACTTTTAGTTTTGCTTGGACGCCTTGTGTGGGGCCGGTTCTGGGGTCTGTTTTGGCCTTGGCGGCTTCAGGTGGCTCAGGAGCTTGGCAGGGAGCGGGTCTCATGTTGGTGTACACGTTGGGTTTGGCGCTACCATTCTTGATTCTAGCTCTGGCCTCTAGTTATGTTTTGAAACATTTCCGAAAACTTCATCCCTATCTCGGGATTCTCAAAAAAGTGGGTGGTTTTCTCATTATTGTGATGGGACTCTTGGTTCTATTTGGAAATGCTTCAATTTTAAGTCAATTATTTGAATAAAAATGGAAAGGAATATCAGTATGAAAAAATGGCAAACATGTGTTCTTGGAGCAGGTTCGCTCCTTTGTTTGACGGCTTGTTCAGGCAAGTCCATGACCAGTGAACACCAAATGAAAGATGAGATGAAGATGGAGCAGACAGCTAGTAAAACAAGCACGGCTAAAGGGAAAGAGGTGGCTGATTTTGAGCTAACTGGAGTAGATGGCAAGACCTACCGCTTGTCTGATTACAAGGGCAAGAAAGTCTATCTCAAATTCTGGGCTTCTTGGTGTTCCATCTGTCTGGCTAGTCTTCCAGATACGGATGAAATTGCTAAAGAAGCTGGCGACGACTATGTGGTCTTGACAGTAGTGTCACCAGGACACAAGGGAGAACAATCTGAAGCGGACTTTAAGAATTGGTATAAGGGCTTGGATTATAAAAATTTCCCAGTCCTAGTTGACCCATCAGGCAAACTTTTGGAAAGTTATGGTGTTCGTTCTTACCCAACTCAAGCCTTTATAGATGGTGAAGGAAAATTGGTCAAAACGCAACCAGGTTTCATGGAAAAAGATGCGATTTTGCAAACTTTGAAGGAATTAGCCTAGGAGGTGTCCTATGAATGATAAGCTAAAAATCATCTTGTTGCTAGGAGTATTTTTCCTAGCCATAACCGGTTTCTATTTTCTATTGATGCGAAATGCAGGGCAGACAGATGCCTCGCAAATTGAGAAAGCGGCAGTCAGCCAAGGAGGAAAAACAGTGAAAAAAACAGAAGTGAGTAAAGATGCAGACTTGCACGAAATTTATCTAGCTGGGGGATGTTTCTGGGGAGTGGAGGAATATTTCTCACGCGTTCCCGGGGTGACAGATGCCGTATCAGGCTATGCAAATGGTAGAGGGGAGACAACCAAGTACGAATTGATTAACCAAACAGGTCATGCGGAGACTGTTCATGTTACCTATGATGCCAATCAAATTTCCCTCAAGGAAATCCTGCTTCATTATTTCCGCATTATCAATCCAACCAGCAAAAATAAACAAGGAAATGATGTGGGAACCCAGTACCGTACTGGTGTTTATTACACAGATGACAAGGATTTAGAAGTGATCAACCAAGTCTTTGATGAGGTAGCTAAGAAATACGATCAACCTCTAGCAGTTGAAAAGGAAACCTTGAAGAATTTTGTAGTGGCAGAGGATTACCACCAAGACTATCTCAAGAAAAATCCAAATGGCTACTGCCATATCAATGTCAATCAGGCAGCCTATCCCGTCATTGATGCCAGCAAATATCCCAAACCAAGCGATGAAGAATTGAAAAAGACCCTGTCACCTGAGGAATATGCAGTTACCCAGAAAAATCAAACAGAACGGGCTTTTTCAAACCGCTACTGGGATAAATTTGAATCTGGTATCTATGTGGATGTAGCAACTGGGGAACCTCTTTTTTCATCAAAGGACAAGTTTGAGTCTGGTTGTGGTTGGCCTAGTTTCACCCAACCAATCAGTCCAGATGTTGTGACCTACAAGGAAGATAAGTCCTACAATATGACGCGCATGGAAGTGAGAAGTCGAGTAGGAGATTCTCACCTTGGCCATGTCTTTACGGACGGTCCACAGGACAAGGGCGGCTTACGCTACTGTATCAATAGCCTCTCTATCCGCTTTATTCCCAAAGACCAAATGGAAGAAAAAGGCTATGCTTATTTACTAGATTATGTTGATTAATACTCTTCGAAAATCGCTTCAAACCACGTCAGCGTCGCCTTGCCGTGGGTAGGGTTGAGACTGGGCAAAAACTCAATTTGAGGAGAGAATAAAGCAAATTTTCTAACAATAAAACACATAATATCAAGAATTTTTAACATCTGATACTATGCGTTTTCTAATTTAAAAGACTTTTTGCCCAGTCTCTCTATCCACAATCTCAAAGCGGTACTTTGAGAAACCTGTGGCTAGCTTCCTAGTTTACTTTTTGATTTTCATTGAGTATAAGAAGTCTTTCCTAAGCAGTGAGAGGAGAATTTTGCTATACTGATACTAGTAAGTGGTAAAGGAGAGAAGCATGACCTATACAATCTTAATTGTAGAAGATGAATATCTGGTAAGACAAGGTTTGACTAAACTGGTCAATGTAGCAGCCTACGATATGGAAATCATCGGTCAGGCTGAAAATGGAAGGCAGGCTTGGGAATTAATCCAAAAACAGGTGCCAGATATCATTTTAACCGATATCAACATGCCTCAGCTAAATGGCATCCAGTTGGCCAGTCTGGTTCGGGAAACCTATCCTCAGGTTCATCTAGTTTTTTTGACTGGCTACGATGATTTTGATTATGCCTTGTCTGCTGTCAAACTCGGTGTGGATGACTACCTGCTCAAGCCCTTTTCTCGTCAGGATATTGAGGAAATGTTGGGGAAAATCAAGCAAAAACTAGATAAGGAAGAGAAGGAAGAGCAGTTACAAGATTTATTGGCCGATAAGTTTGAAGGAAACATGGCCCAGAAAATCCAGTCCCATCTGGCTGATAGCCAGTTTAGTTTAAAGTCTTTGGCCAGTGACTTAGGTTTTAGTCCGACTTATCTGAGTTCCTTGATTAAGAAAGAGCTGGGCCTGCCTTTTCAGGATTATCTGGTGAGAGAACGTGTCAAACAAGCCAAGCTTTTGCTTTTAACTACAAATCTGAAGATTTATGAGATAGCTGAAAAGGTTGGTTTTGAAGATATGAACTATTTTACCCAACGTTTTAAACAGATTGCAGGTGTGACACCTCGTCAGTTTAAGAAGGGGGAAGGTCGATGAAGCGTTCTTCTCTTTTAGTCAGAATGGTTATTTCCATCTTTTTGGTCTTTCTTATTCTCCTAGCTCTGGTCGGGACTTTCTACTATCAATCTAGTTCTTCAGCCATTGAGACCACCATTGAAGGCAACAGCCAAACGACCATCAGCCAGACTAGCCACTTTATTCAGTCTTATATTAAAAAATTAGAAACCACCTCGACCGGTTTGACCCAGCAGACGGATGTCCTAGCCTATGCTGAGAATCCCAGTCAAGATAAGGTCAAGGGAATCCGAGATCTATTTTTGACCATCTTAAAGGCAGACCAGGACTTGAAAGCAGTGGTTTTGGTGACCAAATCTGGTCAGGTCATTTCTACAGATGACAGTGTTCAGATGAAAACTTCTTCAGATATGATGGCTGAGGATTGGTACCAAAAGGCCATTCATCAGGGAGCCATGCCTATTTTGACTCCAGCTCGTAAATCAGATAGTCAATGGGTCATTTCTGTCACTCAAGAACTTCTTGATGCAAAGGGAGCTAATCTGGGCGTGCTTCGTTTGGATATTTCTTATGAAACTCTGGAAGCCTATCTTAACCAACTTCAGTTGGGGCAGCAGGGCTTTGCCTTTATCATCAATGAAAATCATGAATTTGTCTACCATCCTCAACACACAGTTTATAGTTCGTCTAGCGAAATGGAGGCCATGAAATCCTACATCGAGACGGGTCAGGGCTATACGCTAGATCACCAATCCTACGTCAGTCAAGAAAAGATTGCAGGAACTGATTGGACGGTGCTTGGCGTGTCTTCGCTGGAGAAGTTAGACCAGGTTCGGAGTCAACTCATGTGGACCTTGCTTGGGGCAAGTGTCACATCTCTTCTTGTCTGTCTCTTCTTGGTTTGGTTAAGTCTCAAACGCTGGATTGCTCCTTTAAGGGACTTGAGAGAAACCATGTTGGAAATTGCTTCTGGTGCTCAAAATCTTCGTGCCAAGGAAGTTGGTGCCTATGAACTGAGAGAAGTAACTCGCCAATTTAATGCCATGTTGGATCAGATTGATCAGTTGATGGTAGCTATTCGTAGCCAGGAAGAAACGACCCGTCAGTACCAACTTCAAGCCCTATCAAGCCAGATTAACCCTCATTTCCTCTATAATACCTTGGATACCATCATCTGGATGGCTGAATTTCAGGATAGTCAGCGAGTGGTTCAGGTGACCAAGTCCTTGGCGACCTATTTCCGCTTGGCACTCAATCAAGGTAAGGACTTGATTTGCCTGTCTGATGAAATCAATCATGTCCGCCAGTATCTCTTTATCCAGAAACAACGCTATGGAGATAAGCTGGAATACGAGATTGCTGAAAATCCTGCCTTTGATAACCTAGTCTTGCCCAAGTTGGTTTTGCAACCTCTGGTGGAAAATGCTCTTTACCATGGCATCAAGGAGAAGGAAGGTCAGGGACATATTAGAGTTTCTGTCCAGAAACAGGATACAGGCTTGGTCATCCGCATTGAGGATGATGGAGTTGGCTTCCAAGATGCTGGTGATAGTAGTCAAAGTCAACTCAAACGTGGGGGAGTTGGTCTTCAAAATGTCGATCAGCGTCTCAAACTTCATTTTGGAGAACATTACCAGATGAAGATTGATTCTGCACCCGACAAAGGAACGACGGTTGAAATATACATAAATAGAATAGAAACTAGTTAACTCCCAGTCAATTCTGGGAGTTTTATGCGTAATTGGGCAAGCTTTCCAGGTCGTCTATCTTGCTAAAAACAAGAAAAAACGGTATGATAGATAGTGACAAAAGAGGTGGCAGAGATGAACGAGACACAGATTCAAAGAGAAACACGTCAGATAGTGAAAGATGTTTTAGAAAAGGCCAATTTGAAACAAGGCTCTATCTTTGTTTTGGGTCTTTCCTCTAGTGAAGTGATAGGTGGTCAGATTGGCAAGGAATCCAGCCAAGAAATTGGCGAAATCATTGTGAAGACCATCCTAGATCTCCTAGAAGAAAAAAGAATTCATCTAGCTGTTCAAGGCTGTGAGCATGTCAATCGGGTTCTCGTCGTTGAACGTCAGGTGGCAGAGCAGTTTGGTCTGGAAATCGTCAGTGTCCTTCCTACTCTCCATGCAGGAGGTTCAGGTCAATTGGCAGCCTTTAAGTTTATGCAAGATCCAGTTGAGGTTGAATTTATCAAGGCTCATGCTGGATTGGATATCGGAGATACTGCAATTGGTATGCATGTCAAGCATGTTCAGGTTCCGATTCGCCCTCTTTTGAGAGAGATTGGTCATGCCCATGTAACGGCGCTGGCTAGTCGTCCAAAATTAATCGGAGGTGCGCGTGCGCACTATCCGCAAGATTCTATCAGAAAGTCGTGAGAATAAATAAAGGAGATGAAAGTGTTTAAAAAAGACCGTTTTTCAATTCGTAAGATTAAGGGAGTTGTAGGTTCTGTATTTCTTGGAAGCCTTTTGATGGCTTCTTCTGTAGTGGACGCAGCCACCTATCACTATGTAGATAAAGAGGTTATTTCACAAGAAGCTAAAGATTTAATCCAGACAGGAAAGCCTGATGGAAATGAACTTGTTTATGGTTTGGTGTATCAAAAAAATCAGCTGCCACAAACAGGGACAGAAGCATCTGTTTTGACAGCTTTTGGTTTGCTGACTGTTGGGAGCTTGCTTTTAATCTACAAGAGAAAGAAAATTGCCAGCGTCTTTCTAGTTGGAGCTATGGGATTGGTAGTCCTTCCTAGTGCAGGAGCTGTAGATCCAGTTGCTACTCTAGCACCGGCTAGTCGAGAGGGTGTTGTTGAAATGGATGGTTATCGTTATGTTGGTTATCTATCAGGTGACATCCTCAAAACGCTTGGCTTGGACACTGTTTTAGAAGAAGACTCAGCTAAACCTGAAGAGGTAACTGTGGTCGAAGTTGAGAATCCCCAAGTAACAACAAATCAGGAGCAAGCTAAGCCAGAAAACCGAGCAGTAGAGACAGAGGAAGCTCCTAAAACAGAAGAAAATCCAAAGGAAGAACCAAAATCGGAGGTAAAACCTACTGACGAAACCCTTCCTAAAGTAGAAGAGGGGAAAGAAGATTCAGCAGAACCAGCACCAGTCAAATCGGAAAGTCAACCATCAGACAAACCAGCTGAGGAATCAAAAGTTGCAACTCCAGTAGAACAACCAAAAGTCCCAGAACAACCCGTGCAACCTACACAACCGGAGCAGCCAAGGATACCAAAAGAATCATCACAACCAGAAGATCCTAAAGAGGATAAGGTATCGGAAGAGACACCGAAACAAGAAGATGCACAGCCAGAAGTAGTAGAAACAAGAGATGAGGCTTCTAATCAACCTGTTGAAGAACTAAAAGTGGAAACGCCTGCTGTAGAAAAACAAACGGAACCAGCTGAGGAACCAAAAGTTGAACAAGCAGGTGAACCAGTTGCACCAAGAGAAGACGAAAAGGCACCAGTCGAGCTAGAAAAGCAACCAGAAGCTTCTAAAGAAGAGAAGACTGCGGAAGAAATACCGAAACAAGAAGAACAACCAGTAGAAGCTCAAGTTGAACCAGAAAGTCAACCAACAGAAACTTCACCAGCTGCTCAACCAGCAGAACATCAGGACGAAGAAACAAAAGAAGAACAGCCAGCAGTAGAACATAAAACAACTCCTGAAGAAGGTGTGTTAAATGTAATAGAAGTTATAGTAACTAAAGAGCCTGTGCCTTTTAAGACAGTTGAGCAAGATGATGAGAACCTCGCTAAGGGAAAAACAAGGGTTATTCGAGAAGGTGTTGCTGGCGAACGCACTATTTTAACTGAAGTCACTACTACTGATGGTAGACAGTCCAGTAAAGTACTAGAGGATACAATAACAACCAATCCAGTAGATGAAATAAAGGGTGTTGGTACTAAAGAACCAGTTGATAAAAGTGAGTTAAAGAATCAAATTGATAAAGCTAGTTCAGTTTCTCCTACTGATTATTCTACAGCAAGTTACAATGCTCTTGGATCTGTTTTAGAAGCTGCAAAAGGTGTATATGCTTCTGACTCTGTAAAACAACCTGAAGTAGATAGCGAGACAGCTAAACTTAAAGCTGCTATCGACGCTCTTACTGTTGATAAAACAGACTTAAACAAAACTATCGAAGATGCGAAATCAAAAACTAAAGAGCACTACAGTGATGCATCTTGGACAAACCTTCAAAATGTATTAGCCGAAGCGAAAAAAGTTACAAGCAAACCAGAAGCAAAACAAAGCGAAGTTAATCACATTGACGAAAAACTTAAATCCGCTATTGCTGGATTAAATACAGATAAGACTGAACTTGAAAAACAACTGAATCTTGTAAACGAAAAAACTCAAGCTGACCACAGTACTACATCTTGGAACACTCTAGAAGAATCGAAAAATGCCGCTCAAACTGTAAAAGATAAGGCTACCTCTACTCAAGCTCAAATCGACGAAGCTACTAAAAAACTTAAAGCTGCTATTGACGCTCTAAGCGTTGATAAAACAGACTTAAACAAAACTATCGAAGATGCGAAATCAAAAACTAAAGAACACTACAGCGATGCAACTTGGGCAAATCTTCAAACTGTACTAGCTGAAGCTGAAAAAGTTACAAGCAACCCAGCAACAAAACAAAGCGAAGTAAATCACATTGACGAAAAACTGAAATCTGCTATCGCTGGTTTAAATACAGATAAGACTGAACTTGAAAAACAACTTGCTGATGTTAAGTCTAAAACTGCAGCGGACTACAGCACTACATCTTGGAATGCTCTAGAAGAATCGAAAAATGTCGCTCAAACTGTAAAAGACAACAATAAGGCTACTCAAGCTCAAATCGACGAAGCTGCTAAAAAACTGAAAGCGGCTATCACTGATTTAACTACAGATAAGACTGAACTTGAAAAACAACTTGCTGATGCTCAGTCTAAGACTGCTACTGACTACAGTACTGTATCTTGGAGCGCTCTAGAAGAGGCAAAAAATGCCGCTCAAGCTGTAGAAGATAACGCTACTGCTACTCAGGCTCAAATCGATGATGCTGCTAAAAAACTGAAATCTGCTATCGATGCTCTTACTGTTGATAAAACAAAATTACAAGAACAAATAAAAGATGCAGAAATTAAACGAGAAGCTGACTATAGCCCTAATACTTGGAATGAATTTAAAAAAGCTGAAATAAAAGCTAAAGAAATCAACAACCAAACTACTCCACTTCCTAAACAAAGTAAAATAGATGCGACTACTCAAGCTCTTCAAGACGCTATTAAAGCTCTTGCTGTAGATAAAACTGCATTACAAACGGCTATTAACACAGCTAACAGCAAACGTAAAGAAGAATACACTACTCAAACATGGAAATCTTTAGAAGACACTCTTACAGCAGCAAAATCTGTAAATACAGATAAAACTGCTACTCAAAGTAAAGTAGATGAAGCTACTAGAAGATTAGAAGAAGCTATCAAAAACTTAGTTCCATTATCTGCAAAACCAGTATTAACATTTGTAAATACTGATAAGAAAGTATTAGATAAAGAAGTAGTTGCTAAGTATTCTCTAGAAAATCCTACTAAAGCTAAAATCAAATCAATCACAGCTACCCTGAAAAAAGATGGACAAGTTGTTAAGACTGTGAATCTAACAGAAAATAATCTAAATGCGTTATTAGACAATGTAGAATACTTCAAAGAGTATACTCTATCTACTACTATGGTTTATGATAGAGGTAATGGTCAAGAAGAAACTGAAACATTAGAAGATCAACCAATTCAATTAGATCTTAAAAAAGTTGAAATTAAAAATATTAAAGAAACAAGTCTAATAAGTGTTGACGATGAAGGTGTTGAAACTGACTCAAGTTTACTTTCAGAAAAACCAACGAATGTTGCTTCACTTTACCTACGAGTTACAACTCATGACAACAAAGTTACAAGACTTGCTGTTGACAAGATTGAAGAAGTAGAAAAAGACGGAAAAACTTTATATAAAGTTACTGCCAAAGCACCAGACTTAGTTCAACGTAATGCTGATAACACACTTAGCGAAGAGTATGTTCATTACTTTGAAAAACAAAAAGCAAAAGAAGGTAATGTTTACTACAACTTCAATGAGCTTGTAAAAGATATGCAAGCTAACCCTAGCGGTGAGTTCAAACTTGGTGCAGACTTGAATGCAGCTAATGTACCAACACCAAATAAACAATATGTTCCTGGTAAATTCAGTGGGACTTTAACAAGTGTGGATGGTAAACAATACACAATCCACAATATGGCTCGTCAGTTATTTGATAACATTGAAGGTGGAACAGTTAAAAACATTAATTTAGGTAATGTTAATATTAATATGCCTTGGATTGAAAATATTTCAGCACTATCGCGAGCACTTAAAAATGGTACTGTAGAAAATGTTAAAGTAACAGGTAGCATTCTAGGTAAAGATGGTATTGCTGGTATTGTTAATAAGGGAGACATAGGTGGGCTTCTTAAAAATGTTGCTTTTATTGGTAAACTAACAGGAGTTGGTAATAGACCTTGGGATATCGGTGGTATTGCCGGAGAACTTTGGAGAGGAAATATTAAACACGCATATGTAGATGCTGATATTACCGCAGATAAAGCACGTGTAGGTGGACTTGTTGCTAGAACAGATAACGGTTCTGATCCTAATGGAATTGATAAGTATGCATCTGTTCGCAACGCTGTTACTAAAGGTACTATTAACGTGAAAAATCCTGTTGATGTTGGTGGATTCATTAGTAAAAACTGGACATGGGGGCGTGTTGCTGATACAGTCTCAATGATGAAAGTTAAAAACGGTGAAGAATTCTATGGATCTAGAGATTTAGAAGCAGAAGATGGATACTATACAAGAAACTGGATTGAAAGAAACTACGTTGTTAAAGATGTGAGTGAAGGTTCTCACTCATTTAAGGGTTCTCGTAGTAATCGAATCCAAGAAATCAGCTTGGAAGAAGCAAACAAGAAAATAGAGTCATTCGGAATTACTGCTGATAAATTCGAAATTAAACCTCTTATTGAAGAGAAACTTAACAATACTAAACCAAAAGCTGATACTTATAAAGATACTCAAGATTATGATGCATCTCGTGAACTTGCCTACCGTAATATCGAAAAACTTCAACCGTTCTACAATAAAGAATGGATTGTAAACCAAGGAAATAAATTAGCTGCTGATAGTCATCTTATGACCAAGGAAGTCCTATCAGTTACTGCTATGAAGGGCAATGCCTTTGTAACAGAATTGGCTGATGCTGACCACATTTTGGTGCACTATGCTGATAAGACCAAAGACATCTTTACTGTTTCGCTGAAAGAATCTAATGTCAAACAAGTGAAAGAGTACAGCATTGCTGAACTCGGAGAAGTTGTCTATACGCCTAATATCGTTGACAAAGACCGTAGTGATCTTATCAATGCTATCGTTGAAAAATTAAGCCCAGTTGAGCTACAATCAGATCCTATCTACACACACCTAAATAGAACCGGTCCTAACAAAGTAAATGCGATTAAGAACCTTTACCTCGAAGAAACCTTCAAAGAAGTCAAGGATAATCTGGCGAAATTTGTGAAACAGTTGCTTGAAAATGAAGATCATCAATTAAACACAGATGAATCTGCTAAACGCGCCTTGATCAAGAAGATTGATGACAATAAGGCTGCTGTTCTTCTTGGATTAGCTTACCTAAATCGTTACTACGGTGTTAAATTCGATGACTTTAATATTAAAGAATTAATGCTATTCAAACCTGACTTTTATGGTAAAAATGTTAATGTTTTAGACTTCTTGATTAAGATTGGTTCTAAAGAAAATAATATTAAAGGTAACAGAACGTTAGAAGCTTATCGTGAAGTAATTGGTGGAACGATTGGTATCGGTGAGTTAAACGGTTTCTTAAACTATAATATGCGTTTATTCACAGAAGAAACTGACATCAATACTTGGTATAAAAAAGCTGTATCGCATACCAACTATATTGTTGAAAAACAATCCTCAAACCCTGCGTTTGCCAACAAGAAATATCGCCTTTATGAAAACTTGAACAATGGTGAACATGGTAAATACATTTTACCACTTCTCACTACGAAGAAAGCTCATATGTTCTTGATTTCAACCTATAATACATTAGCGTTTAGTGCGTTTGAGAAATATGGTAAGAATACAGAAGCTGAACGTGAAGCGTTTAAGAAAGAAATCGATTTACGTGCTCAAGAGCAAATTAATTACTTAGACTTCTGGTCAAGACTTGCAGCTGATAATGTACGTGATAGATTGTTAAAATCTGAAAATATGGTTCCGTCTGCAATTTGGGATAACCAAGAAGTTCCAGGCCATGGATGGGCTGATAGAATGGGGCATAATAAGAATGGTGACTATGCTCCGGTTCGTGAGTTCTATGGACCTACAGGTAAATGGCATGGATATAATGGTACGGGTGCATATGCTTATATCTTTACTAATCCACAAAACTCAGAAGCTGTGTATTATATCATATCTAGTATGATCAGTGATTTCGGTACTTCTGCATTCACTCATGAAACTACACACATTAATGACCGTATGGCCTACTTAGGAACATGGCGTCACCGTGAAGGAACAGACGTTGAAGCCTTTGCTCAAGGTATGTTACAATCACCATCAGTTTCAAATCCAAATGGAGAATATGGTGCCTTAGGATTAAACATGGCTTACGAACGTAAAAATGATGGAAATCAAATTTACAACTATAATCCGAATGTGTTAAATAGTCGTGAGAAAATCGATCACTACATGAAGAATTACAATGAATCCATGATGATGCTTGATTACTTAGAAGCTGAGTCTGTCATCAAGAAAAATACTGGAACAAATGATAAGTGGTTCAAGAAGATTGATAAGAAATATCGTGAAAAAGCGGATCGCAATGGCTTAGTTGGTGAACCACATCAATGGGATTTAGTTCGTGATTTGAATGATGACGAAAAGAATACGAAGCTGACAAGTATTGATCAACTGGTTGATGGAAACTTTGCAACGAAACATGGATTACCAGGAAATGGTCATTACCGTACTGAAGGATTTGATTCTGCTTATACTGTAGTAAATATGATGACAGGTATTTATGGTGGTAATACAAGTAAGAGTGCGGTTGGTTCAATCTCATTCAAACATAATACCTTCCGTATGTGGGGTTACTTCGGTTATTTAGACGGATTCTTAGGTTATGCATCAAACAAATACAAACAAGAATCTAAAGCAGCAGGTAATGTAGGTCTTGGTGATGACTTTATTATTAATAAAGTTTCTAACGGCAAATTCCAAAGCTTAGAAGCATGGAAGAAAGCATGGTATCATGAAGTACACGAAAAAGCCCAAAGAGGTTTTGTTGAAATTGAAATCGATGGTCAAAAGATTTCAACTTACGCACAACTTCAGACCTTATTTGATGCCGCGGTCGAAAAAGACCTTCAAGGTAATGATTTCAAGAATACTGTGGATCTTAAATGGAAAGTTTACAAACAACTCTTGCAGAAATCAGATGGATTTGCTGGTGATTTATTCACTAAAGCATAATCAATAGTAAGAAAACAATAAAAAGGTAGATCAGCTTTTGTCTGTATCTGCCTTTTTATGCTATACTTAAGGTATGCATAGAAAAACAGTGATTGATTTTAGGGCTTTGGGGGAGAGATACATCTTTACCCAGCCTATTAAAGAGTTGAAAACGAGAAATGTAGAAGAAGTGGCAGATTTGCTGGCACAAGTGGAAAGCTACCAAGAGCAAGGTTATTATGTGGTGGGCTATGTCAGCTACGAGGCTGCACCTGCTTTTGAGGAAAAATTAGCAGTTCACAAGGATCCCCTACTGGGAGAGTACCTGCTTTACTTTACTGTTCATGATAGCGTAGAAACTTCCCCTATTCCTCTGACTTATGAGGATATTGATTTGCCCTCAAATTGGCAGGAAGTGACGTCTGCAGCAGACTATGAAAAGGCAATTGCCCAAATTCACCATCATTTGCGTCAGGGAGACACCTATCAGGTCAACTACACCGTCCAACTCAAGCAAAAGTTAAGTGCCAATCCTTTTGCCATCTACAATCGTATGGTGGTAGAGCAGGAGGCGGGCTACAATGCCTATGTTGAACATGACGAGATGGCAGTAATTTCCATGAGCCCAGAGCTCTTTTTTGAGCAAAATGACCGCGAATTGACAACACGACCAATGAAGGGGACGACTCAGCGTGGCATGACTGACAAAGAAGACTTGGAGCAGGCCAGTTGGTTGGAACAGGATCCTAAAAATCGCTCTGAAAATATGATGATTGTGGACCTCTTGCGCAATGATATGAACCGTATTTCTGAAGTGGGGAGCGAGCACGTGGAGCGTCTGTGTCAGGTAGAGCAGTATTCAACGGTTTGGCAGATGACTTCGACCATCAAGAGTCAGTTGCGAGAGGATGTGAACCTTGTTGAAATCTTCCGTTCTCTCTTTCCTTGTGGTTCTATAACGGGAGCACCGAAAATTGCGACTATGGAAATCATCAAGAACTTGGAGCCGCAACCGCGTGGAGTTTACTGCGGAACGATTGGTCTCTTGCTTCCAAATGGACGACGGATTTTTAATGTGGCCATTCGTACCATTCAACTTCACAAAGGTCAAGCAATCTATGGAGTTGGCGGAGGCATTACATGGGATAGCACTTGGGAATCTGAATACCAAGAGGTTCATCAAAAGGCAGCTGTTCTCTATCGTAAACAAGCTCGTTTTCAGCTAATTACTACTGGGAAAATCAGCCAGAAGAACCTGCTGTTTGAAGCACAACATCTGGAAAGGCTGAGAAAAGCTAGTCGCTATTTTGCTTCTCCTTTTGATGCAGAAGACTTGAAACAAAAGATAAAGGAAGAGTGTCAGGATTGTGATGTTAATCAAGATTACCGCTTGCGAATCAGCATTAGCAAATCTGGAGAGATAGAAGTCAATCGTCAAGTATTAACACCCCTTAGTCCACAGTTCTGCCAGGCTAAACTTTGTCTGCAAGAAGCCAATTTGCAGCAAGCTTTTACCCACTTTAAAACGACTCATAGACCATACTTGAGTTTAGGGGAGCAAGAGATCATTTACTACAATAAGTCAGGAGAACTGCTTGAAACCTCTATCGGAAATCTGGTTTTGAAAATTGCTGGGAAACTCTACACACCGCCTATCCGACTTGGAATCTTGCCAGGAATTTACCGTCAGCATTTGCTAGAAACAGGACAGCTAGAAGAGAAAGTCTTGACCTTGGCAGATTTAGCCCAAGCAGAAGCTATTTACGGCTGTAATGCAGTGAGAGGCTTGTATGAACTAAGCCTTGAGGAGAACTAGATGAAACTGATATTTTTGCACGGGTTAGGGCAGTCAGCAGAGTCTTGGAAAGAAGTTCGGAATCTACTGACAGATTATCCTTCTGAGGCTATTGAGTTATTTCCTTCAGGAGTTAGCAACTATCAACAAGCTAAAGAGCGAGTTTATCAACACCTAGCTCAAGAGATAGAACCTTTTGTTTTGATTGGATTGTCCTTAGGTGCTGCCCTGGCATTAGAACTATCTTGTTATGATTTACCAAATCTTCGAGCTTTGATTCTGTCAGGATGCCCGCTTAAATTGTCCGGTAATATCCTATTTTATCTTCAGTTGCTGATTTTTAAACTACTTCCCAAAAGAGTATTTGAAAAACAGGGAGCAGACAAGACTTTTATAATAGGTATTTCCAAAGAATTGAAGACACTTGACTTAACGGATATAGCAGAGAATTGCCCCTATCCAACCTTACTAATTTGTGGCAGCAAAGATAAACCGAATCTTAGTTCTATGAGAAGTCTTCATAAACTAATATCAGAATCCCAATTTCAGATTATCCCAGATGGCCCTCATGTCTTGAATAAGGAAAAACCAAAGGAGTTTGTAGAAAAGACCAGAAGTTTCCTTGAATTGCTGAAATAAGTTTGATAAAATAATAGTGAAATCGATGACATCGTTAGAGGAGAAAGTAATGAACAAACGTCTATTTTTAAAAATGAGTCTGGTGACGTTGTCAATTTTAGCCTTGTTTTCACAACCTGTGTTAGCAGAGGAAAACATTCATTTTTCGAGTTGTAAGGAAGCTTGGGCGAATGGATACGCGGATATTCATGAGGGAGACCCCGGTTATTCTGCCAAGTTATACCGTGATCATGACGGTGTGGCTTGCGAATTGAAAAATGCTCCTAAGGGTGCTTTTAAAGCAAAACAAGCGGCTACAACTCAAACTGATACAACTTCATCCACAGCAAGTGGTTGGGTTAAGCAGGACGGTTCTTGGTACTATTTTGATGGAAATGGAAATCTAGTGAAAAATGCATGGCAGGGAAACTATTACCTGAAAGCTGATGGTAAAATGGCACAGAGTGAATGGATTTATGACTCTTCTTATCAAGCTTGGTATTATTTGACATCAGATGGATCTTATGCTTATAGTATATGGCAAGGAAATTACTATTTGAAATCAGATGGTAAGATGGCCAAAAGTGAATGGGTTTATGATGATTCTTATCAAGCTTGGTATTATTTGACATCAGATGGATCTTATGCTTATAGTGCATGGCAAGGAAACTATTATTTGAAATCAGATGGTAAAATGGCTAAAGGTGAATGGGTTTATGACTCTTCTTACCAAACTTGGTATTATTTGACATCAGATGGATCTTATGCTTATAATACATGGCAAGGGAATTATTATCTAAAATCAGATGGTAAAATGGCTGTCAATGAATGGGTTGATGGTGGACGTTATTATGTTGGTGCGACTGGTTTGTGGAAAGCTAATTCAAAAGTAAGCAATAAAGGTTCTTATTATAGCCTTCAAGGAAAGTATGATGAAATCATAGTTGCCAATAAACATTATCCTATGTCTAAAGATTACTATCCAGGTGAAAATGCTACTGCAAAAGCAGCCTTTTTAAAACTGATTGCACAGATGCAGAAGGAAGGATACGCTATTAGCGATAATTATAGTGGCTTTAGAAGTTATGCAACTCAAGCACAATTATATCAAAGTTATGTGAACCAAGAGGGCCAGGCTGCTGCGGATCGTTATTCCGCCCGTCCTGGATATAGCGAACATCAGACAGGACTTGCTTTTGATGTGATTGGCACAGATGGTCAATTAGTTGAAGATGCTGGTGCGGCTCAATGGTTATTGGATTATGCACCAGACTATGGTTTTGTTGTTCGCTATCCCCGTGGAAAAGAGAGTGTCACAGGCTATATGCATGAGGAATGGCATTTACGTTACATTGGAAAAGAAGCAAAAGAGATTGCTGCAAGTGGTTTGACACTGGAGAAATATTATGGATTTGATGGTGGAGATTATCTGGATTAAAAATCTATATTAGCTAAATGCAAACCTTTGCATAAATGAGTGAATTTTGTTATACTAGTACTGTAAGCATTTTCAATTACTAGACAATGAAAAAGGAGAGTATGATGAGTCAAAAGATTATTGGGATTGACCTTGGTGGAACTTCTATCAAATTTGCAATCTTAACAACAGCAGGAGAAATCCAAGGAAAATGGTCAATCAAGACCAACATTCTGGATGAGGGAAGTCATATCGTAGATGATATGATTGAGTCTATTCAACATCGTTTGGACTTGCTTGGATTGGCAGCAGCGGACTTCCAAGGAATTGGGATGGGATCACCAGGTGTGGTTGACCGTGAAAACGGGACTGTTATTGGTGCCTACAACCTCAACTGGAAAACCCTTCAACCAATTAAAGAAAAGATTGAAAAAGCCTTGGGTATCCCATTCTTCATCGATAATGATGCCAACGTGGCAGCTCTTGGTGAGCGCTGGATGGGTGCTGGAGATAACCAACCAGATGTTGTCTTTATGACACTTGGTACAGGTGTTGGTGGCGGTATCGTCGCTGAAGGCAAATTGCTTCATGGTGTTGCTGGTGCAGCAGGTGAGCTTGGCCACATCACTGTTGACTTTGACCAACCAATCGCATGTACTTGCGGTAAGAAAGGTTGCCTTGAGACAGTTGCTTCAGCAACAGGGATTGTCAATTTGACTCGTCGCTATGCGGATGAATACGAAGGCGATGCAGCCTTGAAACGCTTGATTGATAACGGAGAAGAAGTAACTGCT
This sequence comes from Streptococcus sp. 1343, assembly GCF_013277355.1. Classification (NCBI taxonomy): domain Bacteria; kingdom Bacillati; phylum Bacillota; class Bacilli; order Lactobacillales; family Streptococcaceae; genus Streptococcus; species Streptococcus sp. 1343. The sequence continues at coordinate 8,176 of NZ_VMMT01000039.1, read as the reverse complement.
AAGACTGTCTTTGACCTTGCAAAAGAAGGAGATGACCTTGCTTTGATTGTTTACCGTAACTTCTCACGTTACTTGGGAATCGCTTGTGCCAACATCGGTTCAATCCTCAACCCATCAACAATCGTGATCGGTGGTGGTGTGTCAGCTGCGGGAGAATTCCTTCTACAAGGTGTTCAAAAAGTCTATGACGAAAATACTTTCCCACAAGTGCGCACATCTACTAAATTGGCTCTTGCAACTCTAGGAAATGACGCTGGGGTTATCGGAGCAGCATCACTTGTATTGCAATAAAATAAAAAAGGAGAAAATTGCTTTCCAGAAGCGAGTGATTTTCCTCCTTTCTTTTTTTATGCTATACTAGTTAGGAACTAAATGAGGTGAGAGTAAATGACAAAAGCAGATACAATCTTTAAAGAAAATATTGAACGAATCCTCAAAGACGGTGTCTTTTCTGAGCAAGCACGTCCTAAGTACAAGGATGGGACCGTTGCTAACTCCAAGTACGTAACTGGAGCCTTTGCAGAATATGACTTATCTAAAGGAGAATTTCCTATCACAACCTTACGTCCTATAGCTATCAAATCTGCCATCAAGGAAGTTCTCTGGATTTACCAAGACCAGTCAAATAGCTTAGAAGTGCTTAATGACAAGTACAATGTTCACTACTGGAATGACTGGGAAGTTGGAGACACGGGAACCATTGGTGAGCGCTATGGTGCCGTTGTTAAGAAACACGACATTATCAATAAGCTTCTCAAACAGTTGGAAACCAATCCTTGGAACCGCCGCAATATTATTTCGCTCTGGGATTACCAAGCTTTCGAAGAAACAGATGGGCTGCTCCCGTGCGCCTTTCAGACCATGTTTGATGTTCGGCGTGTTGATGGGGAAATCTATCTGGATGCGACCTTGACCCAGCGCTCCAATGATATGCTGGTGGCCCACCACATCAACGCTATGCAGTATGTGGCTTTGCAGATGATGATTGCCAAACATTTTGGCTGGAAGGTTGGGAAGTTCTTCTACTTCATCAATAACCTCCATATCTATGACAATCAATTTGAACAAGCAGAGGAATTGCTTCGTCGGGAGCCGTCAAACTGCCAACCTCGTTTGGTCTTGAATGTTCCAGATGGGACCAATTTCTTTGATATTAAAGCAGAGAACTTTGAGTTGGTAGATTATGACCCTGTTAAGCCGCAGTTGAAGTTTGACCTAGCCATTTAATACTCTTAGAAAATCTCTTCAAACTACGTCAGCGTCGCTTCATCTACAACCTCAAANNNNTGCGGCTAGCTTCCTAGTTTGCTCTTTGATTTTCATTGAGTATAAAAGAATAGAAAAAGAAGTTGAGACAATGAATCCCAACTTCTTTTGTTTCTTAACGTGACACGCGACGGCGAGCTGCTTTTTTACGGTTTTCTTCGATGAAAGCTGCTTTTTGCTCTTCTGGTTCGATTACTTTCTTTTTAAATGCGTATACTGCACCTGCAACGGCAGCAACAGTTCCTGCGACACCTGTTACAAGACCTTTAGCGAATCCTTTAGCCATGAGTCTTCCTCCTTTATCTTCTTAATCAGCCAGCCCCCTCAAGAGGTCACATTTTTCTGACTGACCTTTTTGTGTTATAATAATAGTAACGAAAAAATGGGAATTTTTCAAGGAAAAAAGATGAAAACAAAAATAATTGTGATTGTTGGACCGACTGCTGTTGGAAAAACAGCCCTTGCCATTGAAGTGGCCAAGCGTTTTAATGGCGAAGTGGTTAGCGGTGATAGTCAGCAAGTCTATCGAGGACTTGATATTGGGACGGCTAAGGCTAGTCCAGAAGAGCAGGAAACTGTTCCTCATCATTTAATCGATGTTAGAGAGGTAACCGAGTCTTACTCGGCTTTTGATTTTGTTTCAGAAGCTAAGATGGCTATTGAGGATATTCACAGCCGTAGCAAGCTGGCCATTATCGCTGGTGGGACTGGACTTTATATCCAGAGCTTGCTAGAAGGTTACCACCTAGGTGGGGAGACTCCCCATGAGGAGATTTTGGCCTATCGGGCTAGCTTGGAGCCTTATACAGATGAGGAATTAGCTCATCTGGTGGAGCAAGCAGACCTTAAAATTCCTCAGTTTAATCGTCGTCGTGCGATGCGTGCCTTGGAAATTGCCCATTTTGGTCAGGAATTGGAAAATCAAGAGACCTTGTATGAACCATTGATTATCTGCTTGGATGATGAGCGCAGTCAATTATATGAACGTATCAATCGCCGCGTGGATTTGATGTTTGAGGCTGGGCTTTTGGATGAGGCTAAGTGGCTCTTTGACCATTACCCTGATGTGCAGGCTGCTAAAGGAATTGGCTACAAGGAACTTTTTCCTTACTTCCGTGGAGAGCAGACCTTGGAGGAAGCTAGTGAGAGTCTCAAACAGGCTACTCGTCGTTTTGCCAAGCGTCAGTTGACCTGGTTCCGTAATCGCATGCAGGTCACCTTTTATCAGATTGGAGAAGCTGGTGTGCAAGACCGCATTTTAAGCCAGATAGAGGAGTTTTTAGATGATTGATACGGAAAAAAAAGAGGAGCGAGTCCTGCTCATAGGTGTGGAATTGCAGGGCATGGACAATTTTGACCTCTCCATGGAAGAATTGGCCAGTTTAGCGAAAACGGCTGGGGCAGTCGTTGTAGATAGCTACAGACAAAAACGTGAAAAATATGATTCCAAGACCTTCGTCGGCTCTGGTAAGTTGGAAGAAATTGCGCTTATGGTGGATGCAGAAGAAATCACCACTGTCATCGTCAACAACCGTCTGACCCCACGGCAAAATGTCAATCTAGAAGAAGTTCTCGGTGTTAAGGTCATTGACCGTATGCAGTTGATTTTGGATATCTTTGCCATGCGGGCTCGAAGCCATGAAGGGAAACTCCAAGTCCACCTAGCCCAGCTCAAATATCTCTTGCCTCGCTTGGTTGGTCAGGGAATTATGCTCAGCCGTCAGGCAGGGGGAATTGGTTCCCGTGGACCTGGTGAAAGCCAGCTGGAGCTGAATCGTCGTAGCGTTCGCAATCAAATCACAGATATCGAGCGCCAGCTCAAGGTGGTTGAGAAAAATCGGGCGACTGTCAGAGAAAAACGTTTGGAGTCAAGCACCTTTAAGATTGGTTTGATTGGTTACACCAATGCTGGAAAATCAACCATCATGAACACCTTGATCAGTAAGACTCAGTATGAAGCGGACGAGCTCTTTGCGACTCTAGATGCGACGACTAAGAGTATCCATCTGGGAGGCAATCTCCAAGTAACTTTGACAGATACTGTTGGCTTTATCCAAGATTTGCCGACAGAGTTGGTGTCCAGTTTCAAGTCAACCTTGGAAGAAAGCAAGCATGTGGACCTTCTGGTTCATGTTATCGATGCCAGCAATCCTTACCACGAGGAGCATGAAAAAACGGTTCTCTCCATCATGAAAGACCTGGACATGGAAGATATTCCTCACTTGACGCTTTATAATAAAGCGGATTTGGTGGAGGATTTCACGCCTACCCAAACGCCTTATGCCCTCATTTCTGCCAAGTCGGAGGATAGTCGTGAGAATTTGCAGGCTTTACTGCTAGAGAAAATCAAGGATATTTTTGAATCTTTCACCCTGCGCGTGCCTTTTTCAAAGTCCTACAAGATTCATGATTTGGAAAGTGTAGCTATTCTTGAAAATCGCGATTATCAGGATGACGGGGAAGTCATTACAGGCTACATTTCTGAGAAAAACAAATGGAGGTTAGAGGAATTTTATGACTGATATCAAAAATTTGGCTCTAAAGTATGGAGGTTATACAAGCCTAGATAAGGTTTACTTAGATCAACTTCTAGATGGTAAAACAGATCAAGAACAGTTGGTGCTTATCACTCCTCCGCCAAGTGTGGTCAATGCCTACTTTGCAGAACTTTACCAAAAAAAGAGTCCTGAAGCTGCAACCGATTATTTTGCGGAACTCAATCAGGAACTGAATCTCTACAATGTTGAGCCAAGTTTCACTCTCGAAAACAAGCCTTTTATTCGGCTTAATTTGTCTGGTAAATCCTTTGGTTTTTGCTATGAGAGTGATGGTCTTGGTCGGATTTTCTCTGAAAATGAGGAGAAAATTTCGGATGACTTGCTCTTTGAGATTGCACAAATTTTCCCCCATCAACTAGTCTTTGAAAAGTCTGGCAAGATTTACATGAAGGCTGTCGGAGACGAGGAAGTTGTTAGCATGGAGAGTCTCACAGCTTTGACTGATTTGGAAAGCTTGGTTGACGGTCGTAAGCGTCTCAAAGGCTACAGCCAAGAGGATTTACTGCAAGAAGCTGTTGCTTTTTCTGGCAAGCGCTATTTCCGATCGGAAAATCGCACAGCCATGTTATATATTGATTAATTAGAAAGTATCGAATGGATATTCAATTTTTAGGAACGGGGGCAGGTCAGCCCTCTAAAGCCCGCAACGTTTCAAGTCTCGCCCTGAAACTCTTGGACGAGATTAACGAAGTCTGGCTCTTTGACTGTGGAGAAGGTACGCAAAATCGCATTCTGGAAACCACAATTCGACCACGTAAGGTCAGCAAAATCTTTATCACCCACCTGCATGGAGACCACATTTTTGGCCTGCCAGGTTTCCTTTCTAGCCGTGCCTTTCAAGCCAATGAAGAGCAGACAGATTTGGAAATCTATGGCCCGCAGGGTATCAAGTCATTTGTCTTAACCAGTCTTCGTGTGTCAGGTTCGCGTCTGCCTTACCGTATTCATTTTCATGAGTTTGACCAAGATTCTATAGGGAAAATCCTTGAGACCGATAAATTCACGGTGTATGCAGAGGAGCTGGATCATACTATTTTCTGTGTTGGCTATCGTGTCATTCAAAAGGACTTGGAAGGAACGCTGGATGCTGAAAAACTCAAGGCAGCTGGTGTCCCATTTGGCCCACTTTTTGGTAAAATCAAAAACGGTCAAGACGTAGTTCTTGAAGACGGTACTGAAATCAAGGCAGCAGACTATATCTCAGCGCCACGTCCAGGTAAAATTATCACTATTTTAGGAGACACTCGAAAAACGGATGCCAGTGTGCGTCTGGCTGTCAATGCCGATGTCCTAGTCCATGAATCGACTTATGGAAAGGGTGATGAAAAAATTGCTCGTAACCATGGCCACTCTACTAACATGCAAGCTGCACAAGTAGCAGTAGAAGCAGGTGCCAAACGCCTCTTGCTCAACCATATCAGTGCCCGTTTCCTCTCAAAAGATATCAGCAAGCTCAAGAAAGATGCTGCTAGCATTTTTGAAAATGTCCATGTGGTCAAAGACTTGGAAGAAGTGGAAATCTAAAAGATTGAGAAAGGATAAGTATGCCTACTATTCTCATTACTGGCGCTAGTGGTGGTCTAGCTCAAGAAATGGTCAAACTTTTACCAGAAGACCAGCTCATCTTGCTTGGTAGAAATAAGGAAAAATTAGCCCAACTCTACGGAAACCATCCCCATGCAGAATTGATTGAAATCGATATTACCGATGATTCAGCCTTAGAAACTCTGGTAACTGACCTCTATCTCCGCTATGGCGAGATTGATGTTTTGATAAACAACGCTGGTTACGGGATTTTTGAGGAATTTGACCAGATTTCTGACCAAGATATTCACCAGATGTTTGAGGTCAATACTTTTGCCCTGATGAACCTGTCTCGACACCTTGCGGCTCGTATGAAAGACAGTCGAAAAGGTCATATCATCAATATTATCAGCATGGCAGGTTTAATCGCTACTGGCAAGTCCAGTCTCTACTCAGCTACCAAGTTTGCGGCCATTGGTTTTTCAAATGCTCTGCGCCTCGAACTCATGTCCTACGGTGTTTATGTAACGACGGTTAATCCAGGTCCAATCCGTACAGGATTTTTCTACCAAGCCGACCCAGATGGAACCTATCTCAAGTCGGTTGACCGTTTCCTGCTAGAACCAGATGCAGTGGCTAAAAAGATTGTCAAGATTATAGGAAAAAACAAACGAGAACTCAATCTACCGATGTTGTTGAACCTAGCCCATAAGTTGTATACTCTCTTTCCCAAGCTAGCTGATAAGTTGGCAGGGGAGACTTTTAATTATAAGTAAAAAGAACCAATATGCAGGTTGTTGCTAGCCTACATATTGGTTCTTATCATTTATCAACTATCAAACTGGACTTCTTCTAGTAGATAGTCGATAAAGCGTTCGCCCATCTTAGACAGGCTGGTTTTCTCATGCTGGATATAGACCAGTTCAATTGGGTCATCAATATCCAGTGGGATAGAAACGATATTGTCTCCGTTGAGGTTGCTGTTCAAAATCCCTGTTGCAATGGTATATCCATCCAAACCAATCAAGAGATTAAAGAGGGTAGCACGGTCGCTGACTACGATGGATTTCTTGTGGTGTTCTTGGGAAAGAATCTCTTCTGAAAAGTAGAAGGAGTTGTGCGTCCCTTGGTCATAACTCAGATAAGGGAAGTTTTCCAAATCAGACAGTTTCACCTTGTCTTTCTTTGCCAGAGGATTGGTCTTGCTGACAAAGATATGCGGTTGCGCTGTGAAGAGATGGTGAGCCAGCAGGTGATTGTCATCCAGCATTTTCGTTAAAACATCACGGTTGTAGCTGTTCAAAAATAGGACACCGACCTCACTACGGAAGTTCTTGACGTCGTCGATAATTTCCCAAGTACGAGTTTCACGAAGGAAGAGCTCGTATTTCTCCATATCGCTTTTCTTGAGCAAAGAGACAAAGGCATTGACCACAAAGGCATAGTGTTGAGACGAAACGCTAAAGAGTTCGCGGTGGGCGACAGGATTTTTATAGCGTTCCTCCAGAAGCTGAGTTTGCTCGACAACCTGACGGGCATAAGAGAGAAACTCCATCCCATCACGGGTCAAGGTGATTCCCTTGGGATTGCGGATAAAGATCTCAATCCCCATTTCATTTTCCAAATCTCGCACCGCATTGGAAAGACTGGGCTGAGTGATAAAGAGTTGCTTGGCTGCCTCATTCATGGAGCCAGTTTCGACGATTTTGATAATATAATGTAATTGTTGAATTCTCATGTTTTTATTGTACCATACTTGCAACAGAATCGCCAAAGAAGATAGGAAAATCAGGAGTATTGTGTAAGTCTCTTCTTGAAAAAAACACAAAATTTTGCTAGAATGAGTCTTATGAAAACATTCTATGATGTGCAGCAATTCCTCAAACGATTTGGTATTATTGTTTACATGGGAAAACGCTTATATGATATTGAACTGATGAAGTGGGAACTCTCTCGGATTTACGATGCAGGGTTGATGGACAAATTAGACTATCTAGAAGCAGAAGCGGTTCTTCGCAGAGAGCACAAGGTAGAATTGGATTATATTGAGAAAAATGGAGAAAAGAACTAATGGTTACTTGGATTTTGTGGGCACTTATACTAGCAATGTTGGCGTGGATGGGCTTTAACTATCTTCGTATTCGCCGTGCGGCTAAAATTGTGGACAATGAGGAGTTTGAAGCCTTGATTCGTACGGGTCAATTGATTGATTTGCGCGACCCAGCAGAATTCCACAGAAAACATATTCTTGGGGCTCGCAATATTCCTTCAAGTCAGTTGAAGACTAGTCTTGCAGCCCTTCGTAAAGATAAACCTGTCCTTCTCTACGAAAACCAACGTGCGCAACGAGTTACAAATGCAGCTCTTTACTTGAAAAAACAAGGTTTTTCTGAGATTTATATTCTTTCTTATGGCTTGGATTCTTGGAAAGGGAAAGTGAAGACTAGCTAACATTCTGTAAAAATCTGTCGAATGATAGATAAAGCTAGCATTTTATGGTATCATCATTTATATTAATTTTAAGGAGATTTTATAATATGAATTCACAAGAAAAGAAAAAACCTTCACTTATTTTAGGTATCTTATCTATCGTCCTTGGTTTGCTTTCTCCAATAGTGAGTCTGATTTTGGGGATCATAGGATTGGTTTTGGCTTTTTCATACCAAAAAGAATCTGGACTGGACTATAAAACAGAAAAAATTCTCAACATCGTAGGACTTGTAGTTTCTGTTCTTAACTGGATTCTAACAATCGCAGTAGTTTTTAGATAAGCAAAAAACAAAAAAGCTTTAAATTTAAAGCTTTTTTTATTATGGCTTCAAGCCAGT
>NZ_VMMT01000038.1:0-42879 GCF_013277355.1 Streptococcus sp. 1343 | reverse complement strand
GTGATTTCTATTGAAATGAGGACTTTCTTTTTAGTATAATAAAGTTAGAAAACAGAGAGGGAAGATGATGAAAGACTTATTAAAACTCATTCAACAACAGAGTGCTACAATTGATAGTCTCACCAATGAACTTGCCCTTCTTCGTGAACAAGTGGCTTATCTAACGCAAAAGCTCTATGGAAAATCCTCTGAGAAAAGTGTTTGCCCCCTGGACAAGTCAACCTTTTTGAGGAAGAGTCTCCATCTGATGAAGATGGAGATGTTCCCAGTTGAAAGAGAAGAAATCACCTATAAACGTAAGAAAGCTAAAGGGAAACGTCAAGCTCTTCTTGCCCAATTCGATTCAGAAGAACTCCATCATCGCTTAGAGGATTGCATTTACCCTGACTGTCAGGGAGAGCTAAAAGAGATTGGAGCGAGTCTTCAAGGCCAAGAATTAGTCTTTATTCCTGCGCAATTAAAACGCATAGATCATATCCAACACTCCTACAAATGCCAAGCATGCAGTGAGAAAAATCCGAGTGATAAAATTGTGAAAGCTCCTATTCCTAAAGCCCCTTTGGCGCATAGCCTTGGCTCAGCTTCTATTATCGCTCATACCATCCATCAGAAGTTTAATCTGAAGGTCCCCAATTATCGCCAAGAAGAAGATTGGGCTAGGATGGGTTTACCAATCACACGTAAGGAAATCTCTAATTGGCATATCAAGGCGAGTCAATATTATTTAGAGTCCCTTTATAAGCTTTTACGAGAAAAGTTGTTAGAACAAGCTCTTCTTCATGCGGCTGAAACCTATTATCGGGTTCTAGAGAGTGCTAGTCAGCTGACTTACTATTGGACTTTTTTGTCTGGGAAAGCTGAGAAGCAAGGAATCACGCTGTACCACCATGATCAGCGTCGAAGTGGTTCAGTAGTACAAGACTTCCTAGGAGACTATTCTGGCTATGTGCATTGTGATATGTTGCGGCAGTAACTTAGGACTTTAGTCCTCTAGTTCTGCCTATGCGATAGCAGTCCAAGGTTTAGGAGCAAGGCGACGCTAAGCTTGGTAAACTGCGAACCGCTAGAAGCTTATCGTCAACTGGAAGAAGCTGAACTTGTTGGATGTTGGGCGCATGTGAGAAGGAAGTTTTTTGAATCCACCCCCAAGCAAGCAGATAACTCATCCTTAGGAGCTAAAGGTTTAGCTTATTGTGACCAGTTATTTGCCTTGGAAAGAGACTGGGAGGTTTTGCCAGCTGATGAACGACTACAGAAACGTCAAGAAGAGCTCCAACCCCTATAAGAAATCTCCAGATTAGAGAACTCACGGATAGTTCCTAATATGGAGATTTTTCAATATACTTCGTTATTGGACGGTTACAGAAAATTAGCATTGTCAATCAACAAATAATTTATTCATTTTTTCTAAAACACTTTGATTAAGTATATCGAGTTCAAATTCAGTTTCAGGCCCATGACCATTTATTGGTAATTCATCAATTTCAAAACATTTATAGTTGTTCAATGTCGACTTCATATAATAAAAATCTAAAACTTTATCTCTAGGACTTTGCATGATGAATGTTTTATAAGGAAGATTTTTCTTCCACACCTTATCAGAAAACATTTCTGTAATTTCAGTTGTCGAGAACTTATCAGTAAACCATTTCCTTTCCATTCCACTTGTTTTTTTATTTGATTAGATAAATCTATCAAAGGGGAAACGCATATATGTCCACCTAGATTGTGAGAAAATCTGGCACTCAGTAGTAATCCTAATATAGATCCAAAACTTCCTGAATATAAATAAACTTTTTTAACATCTTTTACTGTTTTACTCACTATATACTCAATCGTTCTTACCAATTCATCTATCACATAATTCCAATTTTTATTTGATAATTCTGTATTAACTGAATAAGACGACCCAATATAATTAGCAACCAAGACATCTACCGAGTTGTTCAAGGCAAACCGATATATTTTAGCATTAGTAAATGAATTAAATTCATAGGATTCTGGACCACCATGTAAAGAAACTAATAACTTTTCTGGATTATTTGACTTATAATGAATCCCTTCAAACTTCTCAAAATAGAATTCTTTGCTTATTAACTCCTCTGACATATCTCTATAGATTGTCTCAAATTTTCCATCTTCAAAAAGTAAAAACTCGAATCCTTCAATCGTACTATGCTTCAAAACAAGTCTACTGTTTTGAAGTAAACAAAAATCAATCTTCCCTTCAAAATCATATTCTTTAATCATATTTGTTTTCAAGTCAATACTAACTAAAGTTGTTCGACCGAATCTATTCAAAATGACAAAAAGATTCCACTCGTCTAAAATAGCGTTAATAATAGGATAAAACAAGTCTAAACTTTCTATTAAGTATGAATCGTTTTCGAAATTATAAAGAGATATACGAGTAGTAGAGTAAAGACTGCACACCATATTGCCTCGATCACATAGATAATTCTGTATAATTTTTCCATCAATTTCTAGATTGGGCTGTATATTAGGTGTGGAAATTAACCGCAATTCAATATCATTATAGACTCTATACAAGTCCTGTTTCTCCCCAATATTACTTATCATAGCAGTGATAAGTTTTTCCTCTTCAAAAGAAATAAGAAACTGAGAGATAGAAGCTGTATCATCAGAAATGATCACAACAATATCTGAATTATAAAAATAGACATTTAGTATCTCTGCTTTATCTGATATATTGACTAGTTTATAGGTATCCAATTTAAGCTCTAGATTAATATTAATTCTAGATAACACTAAATACGAATTTTCCAGACTAAATATGTAAATAAAATTATCATTTGATAGTATTGCAGAAAATTCTTTGTCATATATTATTTGTCCATTATTATCTACTAATAATTCATCATGCCATAAAAGTTTACTATCTTGAGTATAAGATAGGAATATAGCATCATTTAAATCCAAATTTTTTATTTTCATCATCCTGTGACCTACTTTTTCATATACTTATAAAAAAGAAACAAAGAAATTGCATTTATAGTGGAAATGATAAAGAAAATGATTAATGTTTTTTGTAAATCATTTGCATACAGATTCCCTCCAAGTAATCCACCTAAACTATCTCCAATAAAATATGAAGTTTGAGATATACCATAGAAATATGAAATTTGTTCTTTAGGATACATATCCAACTCCATTAATTCTTGACTAATTACAGAACCATTTAAGAACAAAGCTCTGCATATAAGAATAAGAAACAAGTATAAAAATTGCATATTAAATATCAATAAAGCTGTTGATAAGCCCACTAAAATTTCACTGACCACAAAGATATACTCTTTATATTTTGAGGTTTTTTGACCTGAAAAAAGAGAAGAGAAATAAGTACTCAGTAGTCCTAAAATTGTCAATGTTACACCAATAACAGATACATTTATACCTTGTTTGCTTAAAATAACTGGAAGATATGGAGCAAATAAACTTACGCTTCCCCCCATAATGAAGCCGAATATTATAGTTCCAACAAGCAGGGTTCTAGCTTTTGCAAAATGTTTAAATTCAGCCTTCTCCAAATCGCCACTCTCATTATGAGATTGAGTAATAGGAGGAATTAGAAATACAGTAATCAGGCAAAGGACGCTCGAAAAAAGTAGAGTCAATTGTGTAGCGTTTTGAAACAAGAATGTTAAAATCCAGACAAGAAAACCTGCTAGTAGCATGCCTAAAGAACTTCCTACTCCATCTGCAAATTCTTTCAACGATACAATAGAGGAACGTTCTTCTTCACTTCCTATGCCCACAATCCATACTCTAATTAATAACAACACTACCGAAGCACCGATTCCTGAAACAAAACCAGATATTATAGAAATACCTGAGTTATTAGGAAACATCCTAAAAAATAAGCCAATACTATATAAAATTAAACCACATTGAATCACTCTTTGAGGGGTAAATCGTCCTATTTTTTTACCAATATAAAATGAAAAGATGCCAGCAAATGCCATGGCAGAATAGGATAGACCATAATTAGGGAGCCTATCATTCATTTCAAACCAGAGTGCATGAACTGTTTTTGAAGTATACATAGATAGTTTAAAAAACAAATTGAAAATAAAAAAATTGATTGCAATAGGATATTTTCTTAAGATAATTCGATAGTTATTCATGATATTCGCTCACTTCACTTTCTAGTGTTTCTTTCATATCCGATAATTTTTCATTATCACTAAAATGTGTATCTAAAATTTTCAATAATGGTTGCATTTGTTTAAATTTATTGCAGTTATATAAAATTTCTAAAGATATAACCAAATAATCTTCTAGAAAAGATAAATCTAACTGTGAAACTTTGAATTGACATTGTTCTAATAATCTTTGTGCTTTTTCATACATATTCAGCTCGACATATATGTATTGTAAGTCATACCAGAAATCAAAACTTCTATCAGATAAATGATACGCTTTTTTATAATTCGTTAGACTGTCCTGCAACAATTGAAGTTCGCTCAAAACGACGTCCGCTAATCTTTTCATAGACTTTCTCCCCTCTAGGAGCCCCTGCATAAGGACGATAGAGGTAGCGGTCGATTCCTGTTTCATCAATATATACGATTGGTAAATCGTTTAGGTTATCCAAAATATCAAGAAACTCAGCGACTTTCTCTGGGTCTTGTTCCTTAAAGCTCGTCATCTTTTTTTGAAGTGACCTTCATCTGCTTTAAAGCTGCCCATACTGAAGGGACAGCACAATCAAAATGTGCCGCAATTTCCCGTAAAAAAGCATCTGGATGAGCCTCTACAAAGGCTTTCAATTCCTCTAAAGGAATCTTTCGGTTTTTGACGACTCGCTTTTTCCTCTCTAAGTGTCCTTGTTCACGTAAGTTCTTTTCCCACGTGAAGAGAGTTCTGACGCCAACATCAAAAACCTTGGCTGCCTCGACATGGCTCTGCCCCTCTTTGATGTAATCTAATGCTCGCTGTTTAAAATCTGTACTATATGCCATGGCTTTATTATAACATGCTTGTTTGAAACTAAGCAACTATAACTATTTTTTTAAACTAAATAAGTTCTGTACTCTCATTCAAAATTTGCTCGTCAAAAAAAATAATCCATACTAACACTAAGTCTTTTAGCTAGTTGATGCAATAATTCTGAACCTGGAGTATATTCTCCGTTCTCCAAACGACTAATCTGACCTTGCTTACAAATTCCTTCAGCTAACTCTTTCTGAGATAATTTCAATTCTTTTCTTCTGCTCTTAATTCGAGTAGCTAATAAGCTTCCCACACTATTTCCTCCAATCTACTACTGCTAATCATTCTATCACGATTTCTGTAACAATTAAAATACATTTAAATTACTCTAATGGGATGTTGAAGCCTCTCTCTTTACTATCAATTGCAAAATTTATAGTGTTAACTAATTTCTCCAATCTCCTCACTTGATGTTCATACTCGTCTATATATTCATTCATCTGTTTTTGACAATCTTCAATCTCTTTCTCCCCCAATTATTCACACCTAACACAAAAAGCATCCAGAATCGATATGAAACCGAGGATTCTAGGTGCTTTCTCTTTTCACCCATTGGGTGCTGTTTTTACTGGACAAAAGGGAGTTTCTCCTTTATGATATAATCGAAAACAAAATCAAAACAAAGGAAATTCCAATGACCAGTATATAAAATAAATCTACGAAAAACAATACTTTATCACACTTTTCTTTCGATGGTGGAAATCTGACCAATCAAGCTGGTCTTCTGCTCTTCAAAGAACTCTTCACAAAGTTGAATCTAAAAGAAACTATTTCAAAACATCTTGTGAGCGAGGATAAACGACGCTATTATCACTATTCGGATGCCGATATTGTCATCCAATTTCTCTTTCAAATCCTTACAGGCTATGACATAGACTATGCCTGTAAGAAATTAAAATCAGATGCTTATTTTCCAAAACTGTTGGAAACTGGACAAGTTGCGTCTCAACCAACCTTGTCTCGCTTTCTGTCACGTTCAACAGAAGCAACTGTTGGGAGCTTGCGAAGACTAAACTTTGAACTGGTTCAACTCTTTTTACAAATGCAAAGCCAACCCAGTCTTATCGTTGATGTGGATTCCACTCATTTTACCACTTATGGGCATCAAGAGGGAGCCGACTATAATGCTCATTATCAGGTGACAGCTTATCATCCCCTTTATGCCTTTGAAAGCCAGACTGGCTATTGTCTGAATGCCCAGTTACGTTCTGGAAATCGCTATTGTTCAGAAGGAGCAGATGCCCTTATTCACCCCATTTTAGAGCAGTTTGACCATCTGATTTTTCGTATGGATAGCGGTTTTGTGAGCCCAAAACTCTATGATTTACTGGAAGATAGAGGTCATGCCTATTTGACCAAACTGAAAAGGAACACTGTTCTGAGTCGCTTGGGAGATTTAACCTTGCCTTGTTCAGAGGATTTGAGTATTTTACCTCATTCTTCCTATTCAGAGTCCCTTTATAAAGCCGATTCTTGGCGCCAGCCACGTCGTGTTTGCCAATTTTCCCAAAGACAGGAAGGGGAATTGTTCTATGATGTGGTCCCTCTTGTAACCAATTTAAGCAGTGTAGATAGTGAGGAGCTGTTTCAATTCTATCGTGAACGAGGGAATGCTGAAAACTTTATCAAAGAAAGGAAAGCAGGATTCTTTGGGGATAAGACAGATAGTTCGACCATGGTTAAGAATGAAGTACGTATGATGATGGGCTGTCTGGCTTATAATCTCTACCTCTTTTTAAAGCAGCTAGCTGGTGATGAAGTAAAGGCCTTGACTATCAAGCGTTTTCGACCTCTCTTCCTTCATATTGCCGAAAATATGTCTCTACTGCTAGACGACATATTCTCAAATTCTCAAGTCTATACGCCTATTCAAAACAATTTCAAGCCTTATTTGATACAATCTGCCAGATAAATCTGATACTCCCTGTTCCATATAGAGCTAGAGGGCAGGGGAAAACATGCCTAACAGAATAAGTCACCTTATTTTAGAAATCGAGCATCAAACCAAGGGAGGAGTCTGCCCTTTTTTAGGAAAAAATCAAGACAAATCTCCTCAATAATGTCTCAAATATTAGAAATCAAGCAAAATCACCAGAAGGACAGTAGTTTAACTAGCTTTTCTGGTGATTTTCGAAGAGTATTGTTTCTTTCGTCATACTTCAAATAGTCTAGCCACATACATTTGAAGCTACTACCTCAATACAAGCAGGCTTGAGGGTCGCTCTTGGGTTCACCGATAGATAATAGGCACGTAGGCCTTGCACATTAGATTTATAGTATATTAAAATAATATATGAACAAATCGATTAGGAAAGGCAAATTAATTTTTATACTCAATGAAAATCAAAGAGCAAACTAGGAAACTAGCCGCAGGCCGTACTTGAGTACGGTAAGGCGACGTTGACGTGGTTTGAAGAGATTTTCGAAGAGTATCAGTTTGTAAAAATTGGAGATAAAAAATATAGAGTACGCAGTGTTCCTATGATTCATTCAACTCCGCCTCAATCTGTCTTAGATCGAGATACTTTTACAATTGACTATACAGATGATGAATTGCTCGATAAAGAAGCAGTTTTTACTACTCATTAGAAAATAGGTATGAATAAATTGGCTTCCCTTAGAACCACATCTAGGGGCTTTTATGTATAATAGAATAATAAGTATCACTCCTTTACAATACGTGTAACACGTGTTATAATGGTGTTGTCAGGAGGTAAAAGCGCTATGCCTATGACACAAAAAGAGATGGTTAAACTCCTTACGGTCCATGGTTGGATAAAGACTAGAGGCGGTAAAGGTTCCCATATTAAAATGGAAAAGCAAGGGGAAAGACCTATCACAATCCCTCATGGTGAGCTGAATAAGTACACTGAAAGAGGGATAAGAAAGCAAGCTGGGTTGTAAAATTCAGTCCCTGCTTTTTGATATGGAGGTAGTGAAATGTTAGTTACGTATCCAGCTTTATTTTATTATGACGACACAGACGGAACAGAAGCGACTTATTTTGTCCATTTCCCAGATTTTGAATACTCAGCTACACAAGGAGAGGGGATTTCTGAGGCTTTGGCTATGGGGTCGGAGTGGCTAGGGATAACTGTTGCAGATTTGATAGAGAGTGATGGAGAGTTACCTCAGCCATCAGATATCAATAGCTTGTCTTTAATTGATAATGATCCTTTTAAAGATGATGAAGATTTCGTGTCAACCTATGACCTTGATAAATCTTTTATTTCTATGGTATCTGTTGATGTATCAGAATACCTAGGAAGTCAGGAACCCATTAAAAAGACTTTGACCATACCAAAATGGGCAGATAAGTTGGGACGAGAAATGGGACTTAACTTTTCTCAGACTTTGACAGACGCTATTGCAGATAAGAAAGTTCAAGCCTAAGATTAAGCGTGGTATCGTGGTAATAGTCAATAAAAAAGCACGTCCACTTGTGCTAGTTACTCGCCTATTGATTTTATAGATTTATTAGCCCTTTCGCGGGCTTTTTATATTGATTTTTATGAGAAATGAAGAAATCAGACTTTTAAGAAAATCACTGATACCAAGGGTTTAAATGAGGTAATATGGTATAATTAGGACATAAAATAATTTTGTGGTAAGATGGTAGTATCTATTTTAGCATATTTCCGAGCAATCGGGGCGATTAAAGAGTCGCATAGAAAGAGGACAAAATGGCAACATACGGATTTTTAGATGTTTTAGAGGAAGAGTTGGACAAGAACTTTCCCTTTGACTTTGAGATTAGCTGGGACAAACGCAACCATGCGGTAGAAGTGAGTTTTCTATTGGAAGCGCAAAATGCTGCAGGTGTGGAGATGGTGGATGAAGACGGAGAGGTTTCATCAGATGACATTCTTTTTGAGGAAGCGGTCCTTTTCTACAATCCTGCCAAGTCAACAGTCAATGAGGAAGACTATTTGACTGTTATTCCTTACCTGCCTAAAAAAGGATTTTCCCGTGAATTTTTAGCTTATTTTGCCCTTTTCCTTAAAGATACTGCTGAGGTTGGGCTAGATACCCTCATGGACTTTTTGGAAGATCCAGAAGCAGAGGAATTTGTTATGGAATGGAATCAAGAAGTCTTTGAAGAAGGAAAAGTTGGCTTGGAAGAGGGAGAATTTTATCCTTATCCAAGATACTAGGAGTTGGTTGGAGGTGTTATGAAGAAAATTGGGACTTATTTGGTTTATGTGCTAGCTGTTGTCTTTATTATGCTAGCTTTTGCTTGTGGAACAATCGCATTTGCAGAGTTGGGGTATTCCGCAGTTTTAGCCTTTACTTTTGGTTATGCCTTCGCTCTTCTAAGCATGTATTTAATCTTTATTCTTCATGAACTGGGTCATGCTTTTTGTGGCTACTTGACAGGCTATCGGCTGGTGGCTTTTGGATTAGGACATTTTATTTTGACCAAAAAGTCAGGCAGGTTTCATCTTAGTAGAACAGCCATTCTGAAAAATGTTGGTGCTCAATACATTGGTTTAAAAGAGGATGAAAGCGATCAAAGAATCATCCTGATGCTTTCAGGAGGCTTGATGGTTCATCTCGGCTTGATATTATTGGCGATAGTGTTTGGATTTTTGACAAGAAGCTGGTATTTTGCAGGGACTTGGATTTTTCTTAATTTATCTTTCTTCCTAAATAACATTTTGCCAGTCGACATCACCGATGGAGCAAAAATTTGGGAATTACTACAACACCCTGAAAATACCAAATACGCCTACCTGGTATTGAGACATTCTGCTCAAACTTTGCTTGCTCCTCAAGAATATGATTTGAAAGACTTTGTTCAAGCAGTTCCTGAGGATGCACGAGGGAGTTTTGCGGATGGTGTATTAGGTATGCAAGGTGAAGTTTCCATTTTGGAAGGGAAGGAAGAAGTAGCTAAACAGCAGTTTCAAGCATTACTTGAGAGGACAACTACTCCGATGATGCAGACAGTTGCCCAACTATCCCTGCTTCATATCGCCTTGTTGGAAGGAGATTTTGAGCAAGCGGAGCAATATGCTAGTATTCGACAGGTCAAATCGTTTCTGTCTCTCAAACTGTCCAATCTTCAAGTGATACAAGCCTGGTATCAATTAAAGGTGAAGAAAGATGTAGATCGAACTCGTAAGGCTCTCAAGATTGCTAGACAGAAAATGGATAGTAGTCGAATGTTGAGGGACGAGAAACGCTATTATGAAAACTTGTTAGCAGAGCTGGAAAAGGAAATGTTAGAAGGAACTGAAGATGGAACTAGAAATTTCTGATTTCCAAGGTTGCAAGATTGCCCTCTTTTGTGGGGATAAGCTACTGACGATTTTGCGTGATGACAAGGACGATATCCCTTGTCCCAACATGTGGGAGTTGCCAGGTGGTGGCCGTGAAGGGGACGAAAGCCCTTTTGAATGCGCTCGGCGTGAAGTTTATGAGGAACTGGGAATTCATTTAGATGAAGACTGTCTGCTTTGGAGCAAGATTTATCCTAGCGTAATTTTTAAAGGCAAGAAATCGGTCTTTATGGTTGGTCAGCTAAGACAAGAACAATTTGACAATATCATCTTCGGAGATGAAGGACAGGGCTATCAGCTGATGAATGTTGAGGAATTTCTTAGTTCCAGTCAAGTTGTGCCTCAGTTGCAAGAGAGATTAAAAGATTATTTAAAAGTAAGTGATTAGAAAGGATGGTTCAGTTACATTTCTAAACTGAACCCGCCCTAAACACTGTGCCAAAAAGATAAACTTCTCTTAGACACAAACGTCTTCAGAGAGTTTCCTATTTTGGCTTTGTGTTTTACGGGCTTGGTATCTTAATAATGGAAACATGGCAAGAGTTAAAAGTTACAGTGAAGCGTGAGGGAGAGGAGTTGGTTTCCAATCTCTTGATTGAGCTGGGAGCGCAAGGGGTAGCAATTGAAGACAGCATGGACTATGTGGGAAATGTGGACCGATTCGGTGAAATTTTCCCAGAGGTGGAGCAACAGGAAGAAATCGTAGTGACCGCCTACTACCCTGAAACGGTTGATGTAGCAGCAGTTGAAGCGGATTTGCAGGCTCGTCTGGCAGAATTGACCGACTTTATGGACCTAGGAGAAGTCAAGATGGGCACGACTGCCTTGGCTGAGGAAGACTGGGCTGACAACTGGAAGAAGTATTATGAACCGGCACGCATCACTCATGACCTGACCATCGTACCGTCATGGACGGACTATGAGGCAACAGCAGGAGAAAAGATTATCAAGCTGGATCCTGGTATGGCCTTTGGGACAGGGACCCACCCAACAACCAAGATGAGCCTCTTTGCCTTGGAACAGGTTCTTCGTGGTGGCGAAACAGTGCTAGATGTAGGGACTGGTTCAGGGGTTCTTTCTATTGCAAGCTCACTCCTAGGTGCCAAGGAGATTTTCGCCTATGACTTGGATGATGTGGCGGTTCGTGTCGCTCAGGAAAATATTGAGCTCAACACTGGTATGGAAAATATCCATGTAGCAGCAGGAGACTTGCTTAAGGGAGTTGAGATTGAAGCAGATGTCATCGTGGCTAATATCTTGGCGGATATTCTCATTCATCTGACGGAGGATGCTTATCGCTTGGTAAAGGATGAAGGCTACCTCATCATGAGTGGCATTATCAAGGACAAGTGGGACATGGTGCGCGAGTCGGCTGAGTCAGCTGGATTTTTCCTTGAAACCCACATGGTTCAAGGGGAATGGAATGCCTGTGTCTTTAAGAAAACCAAGGATATTTCAGGTGTGATTGGAGGCTAGCATGCAGCAGTATTTTGTCAAGGGGAGTGCAGTCTCTCCTGTCACCATCGAGGACAAGGAAACCAGCAAGCATATGTTTCAGGTTATGCGCCTGAAAGAAGATGATGAAGTGACCTTGGTCTTTGATGATGGCATAAAACGTTTGGCGTGCGTGCTGGATGTGGAAGCCCGTCAGTTTGAGTTGGTCCAAGAATTAGCTGACAATGTGGAATTACCAATCCAAGTGACCATCGCATCTGGATTTCCCAAGGGAGACAAGCTGGAGTTCATCGCTCAAAAAGTAACCGAACTGGGTGCTAGCCAAATCTGGGCCTTTCCTGCCGACTGGTCAGTTACCAAGTGGGATGGCAAGAAATTGGATAAAAAGGTTGAAAAATTAGAAAAAATTGCCCTTGGAGCAGCAGAACAAAGCAAGCGTAATGTTGTTCCAAGTATCAAGCTTTTCGAGAAAAAAGCCGATTTTCTAGCTCAGTTGGACCAGTTTGACTCTATCATAGTAGCTTATGAAGAGTCTGCTAAAGACGGTGAAGCCACTGCTCTCTTGCAAGCAGTCTCTGGTCTTGAAAAAGGAGCCAAATTGCTCTTTATATTTGGACCAGAAGGCGGTCTGTCACCTGCAGAAATTGAGAGTTTCGAAGCTAAGGGAGCAGTATTGGCAGGACTTGGCCCTCGTATCTTGCGAGCAGAAACAGCACCGCTTTACGCCTTATCAGCCCTTAGTGTTTTATTAGAATTAGAGAAATAAGAGGAAGAAAATGGAACAAAAACACCGTTCAGAATTTCCAGAGAAGGAACTTTGGGATTTAACAGCCCTATATCAAGACCGTGAGGATTTCTTGCGTGCGATCGAGAAGGCTCGTGAAGACATCAACCAATTTAGTCGTGATTACAAGGGAAATCTTCATACTTTTGAGGATTTTGAAAAGGCCTTTGCGGAATTGGAACAAATCTACATTCAGATGAGCCATATTGGCAACTATGGCTTTATGCCGCAGACGACAGACTATAGCAATGAGGATTTTGCTAATATCGCCCAAGCTGGGATGGAATTTGAAACAGACGCCAGCGTAGCCTTGACCTTCTTTGACGATGCCTTGGTGGAAGCTGATGAGGAAGTCTTGGACCGTTTGGGTAAATTGCCTCATTTGACGGCGGCCATTCGTCAGGCCAAAATCAAAAAAGCCCACTATCTAGGGGCTGATGTGGAGAAGGCCTTGACCAATCTCGGTGAAGTTTTCTACAGTCCGCAGGATATTTATACTAAGATGCGTGCTGGGGATTTTGAAATGGCTGACTTTGAAGCCCATGGCAAGACCTACAAAAACAGCTTTGTGACCTATGAAAATTTCTACCAAAATCATGAGGATGCTGAGGTTCGTGAGAAATCCTTCCGTTCCTTCTCAGAGGGACTTCGTAAGCACCAAAATACGGCCGCTGCAGCCTATCTAGCCCAAGTCAAGTCTGAAAAACTACTAGCAGATATGAAGGGTTACGACTCAGTCTTTGATTATCTCCTGGCTGAGCAAGAAGTGAACCGTGCTATGTTTGATCGTCAGATTGACCTCATCATGAAGGATTTTGCGCCCGTTGCTCAGAGATACCTCAAGCATGTTGCCAAGGTGAATGGCCTTGAAAAGATGACCTTTGCAGACTGGAAATTGGACTTGGATAGCGCCCTCAATCCTCAAGTGACTATTGACGACGCCTATGATTTGGTCATGAAGTCGGTAGAACCTTTGGGGCAGGAATATTGTCAGGAAGTTGCTCGCTATCAAGAAGAGCGCTGGGTGGACTTTGCTGCTAACAGTGGCAAGGATTCCGGCGGTTATGCGGCGGATTCATATCGCGTGCACCCTTATGTCCTCATGAGCTGGACAGGCCGTTTGAGCGATGTCTATACCTTGATTCATGAAATCGGGCATTCTGGTCAATTCATCTTTTCAGACAATCATCAGAGTTACTTCAATGCTCACATGTCGACTTACTATGTTGAAGCGCCGTCAACTTTCAATGAATTGCTTCTCAGTGATTACTTGGAGCATCAGTCTGACGACCCTCGTCAAAAACGCTTCGCTCTGGCTCACCGCTTGACAGACACCTACTTCCATAACTTTATCACTCACCTTTTGGAAGCAGCATTCCAGCGTAAAGTGTATACATTGATTGAAGAAGGGGAGACCTTTGGAGCAAGTAAGCTCAACAGCATTATGAAGGAAGTTTTGACCGATTTCTGGGGAGATGCCATTGAAATCGACGATGATGCAGCTTTGACTTGGATGCGCCAAGCTCACTACTACATGGGCTTGTATAGTTATACTTACTCAGCAGGACTAGTTATCTCGACAGCTGGTTACCTTCATCTTAAAAACTCTGAAACCGGAGCTGAAGACTGGCTCAATCTCCTCAAATCAGGTGGTAGCAAGACACCGCTTGAGTCAGCCATGATTATCGGAGCCGATATTTCAACAGACAAACCACTTCGTGATACCATCCAATTCTTGTCTGATACGGTTAATCAGATTATCGCCTACAGTGCCCAGTTGGGAGAGTAAGGGGAATAGAGAGGTTGTTATAGAATTGGTATGGACAGTTATTTGCTTAAAAATCCATGTTTAAATCCCCCACTCCTTTTCGAGGAATTCTTTGCCCTGCTCTGTAATGGTAAGTGAACGTGGCGTTTGTGCAGGGATGACCAATTGTTTTTCACTGAAAAATTCTAAAAGAGCATTGCCGAGAGCTCCGCCGACATGATTTTTACGTTCGCTCCAATCCAAACATTTAGGGCAAAATTTCCGTTTTTTCTTTTTCAATTCATCCGTATCAATGTGTAATTTTCTTTGGAAATAAGACTTCCCAGCTTCAGTGAGTTGGAAGTCTTTTTCTGATTCGCTGAGGAGATTTTCTTGCAAGAGATAATTGGTAATGGAAATGCCAAGCTCACCAGCAATATGGTCATAGCAGGTGCGAGCGACCTTTAATTCCTTTTTGTGAATGTGTTGTTTATAACTTTTGACATCACGCTGAGGAGAGTAGAAGCTGAGAAATTCCAGCATTTCTGCAATGGCAGCACTTTTTAAGGAATAATAATGAAAACGTCCATAGGTTTGTAGAGTGGTTACCTGTGCTTCGGTAAGTAATTTGAGGTGATAGCTGACAGTATGTTGCTTGATTTTGGTAAAGCTGGCAATTTCGTTAACCGTGTGAGCTTTTCCATCCATTAGAATATCTAAAATGTGCATCCGAGAAGGGTCTGATAAGAGTTTTGTGATGATGAAAATATCTGGTTCCATAAAAATTTTCTCCGAATTTCATATATCGATGATTTTCTATCTTTTATTATACTATAATTAAAGCACAAGATAAATAGATTTTTAAAATGTTTTACTAGAGAATATTTTAAATTTTATTGTCTGAGTTTAAATGGAGGTGAAATTACAAAAGTAATTGCAGCAGTATCCACAGTTGAAGGACGTTAATCTTAAGATTACATTCTCAACATTTTTTCAAAAGTGAATGGATTTTTCCATTCCTTTTGTCTATTTTAGGAGGAAATAGAATTGAATTTACCTAAAATTAAAGATATTCATAGTGTCCTATTTTTAAAGGATAAAATTAGATTAGGTATAGGAAAAGATTATGGTATTGAGATTGAGAATCTGGATGAGAAGTATACTCAGCTCATTAAGCTCCTCAATGGAAAACACACAATCAATGAAATTTGTAGTTTAGTTGATAACTTGTCTTCTAATGATGTAGAAGAAAGTATTTCTTTACTAGATACACTAGGGTATTTGGAGGATAATTTTGTTACTACAACTGAATTAACTTCAGAAGAATTGGACAGATATTCCGTAAATCTTAACTTTTTTAATACTTTAGATACATTATCTTTAACAAAATATGATTATCAGTTAAAATTAAAAAAGACGCGTATTTTGCTCTTAGGTATTGGTGGTATAGGAAGTAATATCTGTCTAGCATTGGCTGAATTAGGTATAGGGCATATTACAGCAGTTGATTTTGATACGGTCGAAGCTAGTAATCTCAATAGACAAATTTTGTATTCGACATCTGATATTGGAAAAAGAAAAGTAGAGGCTGCAAAAGAGTCGCTTAGAAAGTTTAATCCTTTAATTGAATTTGAGGTACTTGATAAAGAGATAGGTTCAAAAGAGGATGTTGATGAGTTAATAAAAACTTCAAAATGTGATATCGTAGTAAATGTTGCAGATTATCCAACAGGCTATATTGATTTTTGGGTCAATGAAGCTTGTGTTCAATACAATAAATTATGTCTGTCTGCTGTGGTGGGTAAGAAAAATGGGAAAGTATATTCAATTATTCCGTATAAAGCAGCGTGCTATTACTGTCAGTTTTTAGAGGATTTGGAAAAAATTCCTGAGTATGCTGAGGAGTTGGAGACTGTTCGTACGATGACAAATTCATTGGAACTAGAGATGTTCAGAACTCCGAATGGTGCTTTAGGTCCTGCTTGTCTATTTCAAGGGTATTTTATTTCGTTTGAAATTTTAAGATATATTTTTTGGGGATACGAAGCATTGCTAACATTTAATAAAAGATTCTCAATTGACTTTATAACATTCGAACAACATTTTGATGAATTAACAAAGTATCCAACATGCTCTATTTGTGGGGGAAAGAAAGAGTGAAGAAGTTAAGTGTTAAAAATCTAAAAAAGCAATATGGTTCTTATGAAGCTGTCAAGGGAATTAGCTTTGAATTGGGAGAAGGAGAGTGTTTGGGTATCTTGGGAATCAACGGTGCTGGCAAAACATCCACTTTAAAGATGATTTACTCACTGACCTCAATTTCCTCAGGAGAGATTGATATCTTGGGGCAAAATATTGAAACCAATCGTCGTAAGAGTAAATCTTGTCTGGGTATTGTAGGGCAGGAGGATATGCTGGACATGACCTTGAATGTTTATGATAATCTTTTTGCTCACGGTCTATGTTATGGTATCTCATCTGTCGAACTTAGGAAGAGAATCGATTCTCTCTTGGATTTTGTTCAACTGAGCAAACATGCGCAAAAGATGGTGAATCAGCTGTCGGGTGGGATGCGACGACGTCTTGTCTTGGCAAGAGCTCTCATCAATCGGCCTGATATTATCATTTTAGATGAACCGACAGTTGGTTTAGACATTCAATCCCGCAATATTATTTGGGATAAACTTTTGGAGTTGAAGGAATTAGGTGTTTCTATCATTATTACTTCCCACTATATGAATGAGATTGAATATTTGACAGATAGGGTGCTGATGCTCCACCAAGGGACTATCAAAGAAGAAGGAACTGTAGAAGACTTGCTCATCAAGTATGATGCTGACAACCTTGAGACGCTTTTTTTGGGGTTGACTGGGACAGAGAAGGAGGACTTGCATGTTTAAGTTATCATTTCAGTCCATCGGACACGTTGTGGTACGCAACTACATGAGTTTTAGAAATTTATTTAAAATTTCAATTGTCCCCAACCTTATCGACCCCCTCTTTTATCTTTTAGCAATGGGATTTGGAGTTGGTGCCTATTTGACGCATGTTAACGGTATGCTCTACCGTGATTTTGTCATTACAGGTTTAATTGCTGCGACTGCCATGTCTGCGGCCACCGCAGAAACAACGGTCAATGCCTTTATCCAGTATAAGATTGAAAAGACTTATGATGCTATGTTGATGACGCCAATCAATACGAGTGATATTGTGGTGGGTCAGGCTATCTGGGCAGGTATTCGTGCAGTGATTTTCGGTGGGATTTTTTGGCTGATTTCCATGCTTATCACAGCGCATTTTCATGTCTTGATGTTATTGATTCCTCTGATTTTATTTATAGTGGGTTATTTGTTTGGTGTTTTAGGACTAATCTTTACCTACTTGGCACCGTCTAGGGAATTTCTGAATTACTACAATGTTTTGGTAATCCGTCCTCTTTATATGTTTTCAGATACCTTCTTTCCCATTACTTCCTTGCCCCCAATACTTGGTGATTTGACTTGGTTTTCTCCCTTGTATCACGCTACCCGCATGATTCGTATTATATGGGGAGGTGAGGTGACAGGTTTGTATCTTCATCTTATCTGGTTGATAGCCTTGGCGCTCTTGATAACGGTGCTTCCTATGTATATGTTACATCGTAGATATTATAGATAGTCTAATTATTTGTGATGTTGTAGTCATATTCTAATTTATACTAAACGTTATTCGAATTTGGACAGGTATGGGAACTGTGCCTATCAATATTGTAATTTATGGAAGTTGAAATAGTACGGTTCAGTTTTTAAAATATTGTTAGAAATTATAGTGAAATGAAATAAGAACAGGATAAATCGATCAGGACAGTCAAATCGATTTCTAAGAATGTTTTAGAAGTAGAGGTGTACTATTCTAGTTTCAATCTACTATGTTTTAAATTCCCTAATCAATTTGTATAGTCTTTATTTCATTGCCAAATTTCAAGTTCTCCATCAAGAAGTCTTCTCTGGGGGACTTGTAGTTCAAGTGTTTTTTAGGATAGTTATTAATCCAATTTTCGATGAATGCGACTTCTTTGGGAGTCGTTTTCTTAGTTCCTTTAGGTAACCATCTCCGAATGAGCCTATTGTGATTCTCATTAGTTCCCCTTTCCCAAGAGACATAGGGGGGTGCATAATAGATATGCTCCTTAGCACTGCTTTGAGGTTGTAGATAGAACTGACGAAGTCAGCTCAAAACATGGTTTTGAGGTTGTGGATAGAACTGACGAAGTCAGTAACCATACCTACGGCAAGGTGAAGCTGATGTAGTTTGAAGAGATTTTCGAAGAGTATTAATTGGTTAGAAGGATTCGTCTGTAAGATAAAGTTAGACGGAAAATGAGATAAAATCAAAAAGGATAGCCTCTCTGTGATGAGATGTTATCCTTTTTGATTTTAAAACTATTGCAAGTTAACCTTGTTTCTCAAAATATAGTAGGTTCCGAGATAAAAGATAGCTATGAATATGAGTTCTTTAACAATGCCTATGCTTGCTCCCATATAGAAATTATCATTAAATCCTGCAAGTGAATTGACATAGAAGTTAGTACTGGTATTGAAGAAGACTTCAATAAAGCCAATGACGATTTGGATCCCAATGTAGGCTGCAACAGCGAGTGCTGTACGGTATTCATTGAAAAGCTGTCCAATGGAAATAGCCAAGTAGATGCAGAGGATTCCAGAAACGGTATTTAGTAGGAAGGATAACCCCACAAGAGAGAGTTGAGGAAGGTATGTTCCTACAAGTGGGAACAAGTCATAATGTGACATCCATTCTGGAACCGTTATAGTCACAATAAGAAAAGCACTTAGAGCCAGTACAACCGAGCTAAGTATAGACCAGATAAAGGCTCCGACTAATTTAGCAGTGATGATATAGTGCTCAGAAACTGGCAAGGTCAAAGTCAGATAGCCTTGTCGGTCATAGACACTACCTTTAAAGCGTTTAATAATCAAGAAAATGGTTGAAATCCCCAGTGTAATCATCAAGCCACCAAAGACAGTAGCTAGAAAAATGAGTAGGACAGGTTGGTTTTCTTTGACAGGCAGATTGTTATAGGTCTGTGCTTGTATCCCGATAAGGGCAGAAAGGACTAGCACAGCACCATAAAGGGCTAAATACCACTTGTTAACATTTTTAAATTCGTAGCGAACTAAATTCCAAAACATAAATAATCTCCTTTGCTTAGGCCTTAAATTCCTGACGGAAGAGCTGGTCAATGGATTCACCAGACTCATAGCGAATGTCATCTACATTGCCTTGACGGACGACTTTTCCGTCTTTGAGGAAGACAATTTCATCCAAGATTGGCTCGATATCAGAAATCAAGTGGGTAGAAATCAAAACGGTAGAAGTTGGGGAGTAGTTGTTGATAATGGTATTGAGGATATACTCACGGGCTGCTGGATCCACCCCACCAATGGGTTCGTCCAGAACGTAAAGACGAGCATCACGGCTCATAACCAAAATCAGTTGTACCTTTTCCTTGTTTCCTTTTGATAGTTTCTTGAGACGACTATTTTCATCAATGCCGAGGTCTGCAAGTAGATGATGGGCGCGTTCAAGATTGAAATCTTTATAGAAGGTCTTGAAGTAGGTTAGGGCTTCTTTGACCTTCATTTGCTCATTGAGATAGGTCGTATCAGGCAAATAAGCTACAACGGCCTTGGTTGCTGGGCTTGGGTCCATGTCGTTGATGAGGACACGTCCTTGATCTGGTTGTAAGAGGCCATTAATTAGTTTAATCAGGGTTGTTTTTCCTGAGCCGTTTGGCCCAAGAAGGCCGACAATTTTTCCAGCTGGAATGTCAAGAGAAACATTTTCAAGGGCTGGTGTTGCTCCATATGATTTGGATACATTTTCAAATGCTAGTAATGACATAGGCTTAAACTCCTTTAATATAATCACTGACTACGCCTGGTAGTTCTTCTTTTTCATAGCCAAAATGGGTCATGGAGGAAACGAAGTGTTCCAATTCTTCTTCTGATAATTGTTTGCGTGACTGGGCGATTAGCTCCTTATCCTTAGTCACAAATCGTCCAGTTGTTCGCTTGCTGTAGACAAATCCTTCTCGTTCAAGGTCTGATAAGGCTCTTTGGATGGTATTGGGATTGACACCAGCCTCACTAGCTAGCTCCCTCACGGTTGGAAGTTGTTGATTGGGTTCCAGTGTATGGGAAACAATCTGAAGCTTGATTTTCTCCATAATCTGTAAATAGATGGGTTTTTTGTTGTCAAATGTCCAGGACATCTTAGTCTCCTTTCTCTTACCCTTTTGTCTTAATTAAATAATACAACAAAACAAAAAACTTGTCAAGCAAAAAGAAGAATTGTTTTGGGAATCGTTTAAAAAATGGTATAATGAAAAGAAAACGATAAGGAGGGAAAGGATGCGTTGTCCAAAATGTGGGGCTACCAAGTCAAGTGTTATCGATAGTCGCCAAGCAGAAGAAGGGAACACCATTCGTAGAAGACGTGAGTGCGACGAATGCCAACACCGTTTTACAACCTACGAACGGGTAGAAGAAAGAACCTTAGTGGTTGTTAAAAAAGATGGCACACGGGAACAATTCTCCAGAGATAAAATCTTTAATGGGATTATCCGCTCAGCCCAGAAACGTCCTGTGTCAAGTGATGAAATCAACATGGTAGTCAATCGTATCGAACAGAAACTCCGTGGTCGAAATGAAAATGAAATTCAAAGTGAGGACATTGGGTCACTCGTCATGGAGGAGTTGGCTGAATTGGACGAGATTACCTATGTACGTTTTGCTAGTGTCTATCGTAGTTTTAAGGATGTCAGTGAGTTAGAGAGTCTGCTCCAACAAATCACCCAGTCCTCTAAAAAGAAAAAGGAAAGATAAATGAAGCCAATTGACCGTTTTTCTTATCTAAAGAATAATCGGGTGTCGCAAGATACCTCATCTCTGGTACAGTGCTACCTCCCGATTATCGGTCAGGAGGCACTGAGCCTTTATCTTTATACAATCAGTTTTTGGGATAATGGCAGAAAGGAATATCTCTTTTCAAGTATTCTCAACCATCTCAACTTTGGGATGGACAGATTTTTAAAATCCTTGAAAATCTTATCGGCTTTTAATCTCTTAACCCTCTATCAAAAGGGGGATGTTTATCAGCTAGCCCTCCATGCTCCTCTTTCAAGTCAAGATTTCTTGGAGCATCCTGTGTATCGCAGACTTTTGGAGAAGAAGATTGGTGATGCCGCTGTGGAGGATTTGAAAGATGAAAGTGCTGAGGGTGAAGAAATACCTGTCTCACTCAATCAAGTCTTTCCAGACTTAGCAGAACTGGGAAGTCAAGAAGACCTTAGTCTCAAGAAGAAAGTGGCCAACGATTTTGACTTGGATCATTTTCGTCAGCTTATGGCTCGAGATGGGCTTCGCTTTGCGGATGAGCAGTCCGATGTCTTAAACCTCTTTGCCATTGCCGAGGAGAAGAAATGGACTTGGTTTGAAACTTATCAATTGGCTAAGTCAACAGCTGTTTCCCAAGTCATTTCAACCAAACGCATGCGGGAAAAAATCGCTCAAAAACCTGTTTCCTCTGACTTTAGTCCTAAGGAAACAACCATTATCAAAGAGGCCAAAAGTAAAACTGCCCTGCAGTTCTTGGCAGAAATCAAGCAAACACGCAAGGGAACCATCACCCAAACAGAAAGAGAACTCTTGCAACAGATGGCTGGTTTGGGCTTGCTGGACGAAATCATCAATATCATTCTCTTATTGACCTTTAATAAGGTGGATTCGGCAAACATCAATGAGAAATATGCCATGAAGGTGGCTAATGATTATGCCTATCAAAAGATTCATTCGGCAGAAGAGGCAGTCTTGCGAATCCGTGAGCGTGGGCAGAAGAATCAGGCTCAAAAAAGCAGTACCCCTAGTCCTGCCAAGTCCAATGTACCCAAGTGGAGCAATCCAGATTATAAAAATGAAACCAGCGAGGAAACTCGTCTGGAACTAGAACGTAAGAAACAAGAACTATTAGCTCGATTAGAAAAAGGAGGAGATTAGATGGAAAGTGTCGGAGACGTACTCAAGCGTCAACCTAGCCGTTTTCATTATCAAGATTTGGTCCAGAAAATCATGAAGGACCCTGATGTTGCGGCCTTTATCCAGCAAGAATCCTTGACCCCAGAGGAATTGAATCGCAGTATCTCCAAGTTTAATCAGTACATCACCGAGCGCGACAAGTTTCTCCGTGGTGATACGGATTATATTGCCAAAGGCTACAAGCCGATTTTGGTTATGAATCATGGCTATGCGGATGTTTCTTATGAAGAAACTCCTGAGCTAATCGCGGCTGAAAAAGAAGCGGCTATTAAGAACCGTCTCAAGCTAATCAATCTACCAGCCAGTCTCAAGAAAGCTAGTTTGGCTCAAGTTGACTTGGATGATTTGGGGCGCTTACCAGTTTTTGAAAAGCTACTAGCCTTCGTGGAGCAATATCCAGCTATTCGAAAAGGTCTTTACTTATATGGAGACTTTGGTGTGGGTAAAAGTTTCATGGTGGCGGCCTTAGCTCATGATTTATCAGAAAAACGTGGTGTTTCATCAACTCTCCTCCACTATCCTAGCTTTGTCATTGATGTCAAAAATGCTATCAGTGATGGCAATGTTAAGACCTTGGTGGATGAGATTAAGCTGTCTGAGGTCCTGATTTTAGATGATATTGGCGCCGAGCAATCAACCGTTTGGGTGCGTGACGAAATCCTGCAGGTCATTCTCCAATATAGGATGCAGGAAAATTTACCGACCTTTTTCACATCCAACTTCAACTTTGAAGATTTGGAGAAGCATTTTGCGAAAGTGAAACATGGAAATGACGAAACCTGGGAAGCCAGACGGGTCATGGAACGCATCCGTTATTTGGCTGAGGAGACTCGTTTAGAAGGAGTAAACCGTCGATGACAGAAACCATTAAATTGATGAAGGCTCATACTTCAGTGCGCAGGTTTAAAGAGCAAGAAATTCCCCAAGTAGACTTAAATGAGATTTTAACAGCAGCCCAGATGGCATCATCTTGGAAGAATTTCCAATCCTACTCTGTGATTGTGGTACGAAGTCAAGAAAAGAAAGATGCTCTGTATGAATTGGTACCTCAAGAAGCTATTCGCCAGTCTGCTGTTTTCCTTCTCTTTGTCGGAGACTTGAACCGAGCAGAAAAGGGAGCCCAGCTTCATACCGATTCATTCCAACCCCAAGGTGTAGAAGGTCTCTTGATTAGTTCAGTCGATGCGGCTCTTGCTGGTCAAAATGCCCTGCTGGCAGCTGAAAGCTTGGGCTATGGTGGTGTCATTATTGGCTTGGTGCGTTACAAATCAGAAGAAGTGGCAGAGCTCTTTAACCTGCCTGACTACACCTATCCTGTTTTTGGGATGGCACTGGGTGTGCCAAATCAAGAACATGAAGTTAAACCTCGCTTGCCATTGAATCAAGTGGTGTTTGAGGAAGAATATCAGGAACAAACAGTTGATGTGATTGAGGCTTATGACCGTGTACAGGCTGACTATGCTGGGGCGCGTGCGACCACAAGCTGGAGTCAGCGCCTAGCAGAACAGTTTGGTCAAGCTGAACCAAGCTCAACTAGAAAAAATCTTGAACAGAAGAAATTATTGTAGAAAGTGAGAAATTATGGCCCTACCAACTATTGCCATTGTAGGACGTCCCAATGTTGGGAAATCAACCCTATTTAATCGGATCGCTGGTGAGCGAATCTCCATTGTAGAGGATGTCGAAGGAGTGACACGTGACCGTATCTATGCAACGGGTGAGTGGCTCAATCGTTCCTTTAGCATGATTGATACAGGAGGAATCGATGATGTCGATGCTCCTTTCATGGAACAAATCAAGCACCAGGCAGAAATTGCCATGGAAGAAGCCGATGTTATCGTCTTTGTCGTGTCTGGTAAGGAAGGAATTACCGATGCGGACGAATACGTAGCCCGTAAGCTTTATAAGACCCACAAACCAGTTATCCTCGCAGTTAACAAGGTGGACAACCCTGAGATGCGAAATGATATCTATGATTTCTATGCCCTCGGTTTGGGTGAACCACTGCCTATCTCATCTGTCCATGGTATCGGTACAGGGGATGTACTAGATGCGATTGTGGAAAACCTTCCAAATGAATATGAAGAAGAAAATCCAGATGTCATTAAGTTTAGCCTGATTGGTCGTCCAAACGTTGGAAAATCAAGTTTGATCAATGCTATCTTGGGCGAAGACCGTGTTATTGCTAGTCCTGTTGCTGGAACAACTCGTGATGCCATTGATACCCACTTTACAGATACAGATGGTCAAGAGTTTACCATGATTGATACGGCTGGTATGCGTAAGTCTGGTAAGGTTTATGAAAATACCGAGAAATACTCTGTTATGCGTGCCATGCGTGCTATTGACCGTTCAGATGTGGTCTTGATGGTCATCAATGCGGAAGAAGGCATTCGTGAGTACGACAAGCGTATCGCAGGATTTGCCCATGAAGCTGGTAAAGGGATGATTATCGTGGTCAACAAGTGGGATACGCTTGAAAAAGATAACCACACTATGAAAAACTGGGAAGAAGATATCCGTGAGCAGTTCCAATACCTGCCTTACGCACCGATTATCTTTGTATCCGCTTTGACCAAGCAACGTCTCCACAAACTTCCTGAGATGATTAAGCAAATCAGCGAAAGTCAAAATACACGTATTCCATCAGCTGTCTTGAACGATGTCATCATGGATGCCATTGCCATCAACCCAACACCGACAGACAAAGGAAAACGTCTCAAGATTTTCTATGCGACCCAAGTGGCAACCAAACCACCAACCTTTGTCATCTTTGTCAATGAAGAAGAACTCATGCACTTTTCTTACCTGCGTTTCTTGGAAAATCAAATCCGCAAGGCCTTTGTTTTTGAGGGAACACCGATTCATCTCATCGCAAGAAAACGCAAATAAAAAGTAGAATCTGGAATGACATTTCCAGATTTTTTTGATATAATAAAATAATAGAAAACGCTATCAAAAAGGAGGTATCGATGAAACATTTGTTTAAATTTATAATCTTATTGCCCTGGTTTTACTTTTTCAATTGGATTGAAAAGGATAATAGAGAAAGTAAATTTTTCCCAATTTTTTACTATTTTTACTGGTTTTACATCCCCCTCTATGCTCTTTTTAGCCTTGCTTGGACAGTTATTTCAGTTCTGTTTTTCAATATCGTCTTGAGAAATTTGACAGATATCAAGTTATGGGGCATTTGGTTTCTTTTTATTCTGCTAGCTATTGGTCTGAATAGGTTAACTTATTCTTGTTTCAAAAAAATGCTTAGACTAAGAAAGGAGTTAGGGAAGTCTAAAGCGGGGAGGCATTGATTTATATCGGTTTTTTAATAGGAGGTGGCTTATGAAGATTCCTCTCTTAACTTTGGCAAGGCATAAATTTGTTTATGTCTTGCTTACTTTGCTTTTTCTTGCTTTGGTTTATCGTGATGTTTTGATGACTTATTTCTTTTTTGATATTCATGCGCCCGATCTAGCTAAATTCGATGGACAAGCAATTAAAAATGACTTATTAAAATCAGCATTAGATTTTCGTATTCTCCAGTTCAATCTAGGTTTTTATCAATCATTTATTATTCCAATCATCATTGTTTTGCTAGGTTTTCAATATATTGAGCTGAAAAATAAAGTTTTACGATTGAGTATTGGAAGAGAAGTGAGTTATCAAGGGGTAAAAAGAAAGTTGACTTTGCAAGTTGCAAGTATCCCTTGTGTGATATATTTAGTGACTGTGCTGATAATTGCAATTTTAACTTATTTCTTTGGGACTTTTTCTCCTCTTGAATGGAATTCTCTATTTTCTGATGGGAGTAGTTTACAAAGGCTCCTAGATGGAGAGATAACAAGCTATTTGTTCTTTACTTGTGTCCTACTAATCGGTATTTTCATCAATGCAGTCTATTTTTTAAAAATAGTTGATTATTTAGGGAATGTGACTCGTTCGGCAATTGCCTATTTGATGTTTCTTTGGCTTGGTTCTATGTTACTCTATAGTGCCTTGCCTTACTATATGGTTCCTATGACGAGTTTGATGCAAGCTAGCTATGGGGATGTCAGTTTGATGAAACTCTTTACTCCTTATATCCTTTATATTGTCCCCTATATGGTGCTTGAAAAATATGAAGATAATGTTTAAGAATTTTAACAATATTTTGCTAAAGAGAAAGATCGTTTTACTACTTCGTATAGTTCTGATGATGATTTTGATAAACTATCTATTGTCAACAGCGGTTCAAAAGCAGGATGTTTTTCTCTTTTTCAAGAGAGAATTGATTTCAATCTTTTCCTATAATGACTATTCTGAAGTGAATTTAGAAATCCCCAAACTCTTGTTAAACCTTTCGCTTTTCATGGTAGGATGGCTCTCTGTTATTTTGCTTGAAACTGATTTGGCAGACCATTACCATCACTTGATTCGCTATCAATCAAGCTCCTTTTTCGATTATACAAGGAAACGATTGGTTGTCATCTCTAAATTTTTTACTCAAGATTTATTTGTCTGGTTCCTTGGTTTACTTCCTCTAGGAATTCATTTCAAAACAGTCGTACTTTTCTTTTTACTTGCTCAGTTAATGATGTTGTACTTGCTACTGTCTTATCTGATAGCACTGATTAGTGCGGGCGCTGGTTTTTCCTTTTTTCTCTATTTTTTAGCATTTGTGGGACAAGAATGGATGATGGATCATATTGTAACAGTGTATTTAGGACTCTTAAGTTTATTAGTTATCTTGATTGTTAGTCGCTTGGAAGAGAAATTTAAGAAAGGATAAACGATGAGACTTGAAA
Source organism: Streptococcus sp. 1343 (assembly GCF_013277355.1). Lineage (NCBI taxonomy): Bacteria > Bacillati > Bacillota > Bacilli > Lactobacillales > Streptococcaceae > Streptococcus > Streptococcus sp. 1343. The sequence continues at coordinate 15,724 of NZ_VMMT01000038.1, read as the reverse complement.
TTATAAATGGACAGAAAATTTATGGGAAAAGACCTATTTTAAATGAGTTAAATCTGGTCTTTCAATCAGGAAAAATTTATGGCCTTAAAGGTGATAATGGATCTGGCAAGACGGTTCTTTTAAAGGCACTTGCTGGTTATATTAAGCTTGACAAAGGAAAAGTTCTTCAAGATGGGGAAGTCTACGGGATAAAAAATCATTATATTCAGGATGCAGGGGTTTTAATTGAAAAAGTCGAGTTTTTATCTCATTTATCCCTTAGAGAAAATTTGGAATTGTTGAGGTATTTTTCATCTAAAGTTACGGAAAAAAGAATTGCCGATTGGATCCAATATTATGATTTACAGGAATTTGAAGACGTTGAGTACCGTCATTTATCCTTAGGAACGAAACAAAAAATGGCTTTGATTCAAGCCTTTATTGCCGAACCATCTATACTCTTTCTCGATGAACCCATGAATGCTTTGGATGAGAAGAGTGTGAGGTTAACCAAACAGGTCATTTTATCTTACCTTAAAAAAGAAAATGGTCTGGTTATCCTGACATCACACATATCGGAAGATATTTCAGACCTTTGTACAGATGTATTAGTTGTCGAAAATGGGCATATACAGTATTCAAAAGATATACAAGCTTAGGAGGTGGCTTATGGCACATCTAAAATCATTTATTACACGCTATTCTAAGGTCTATATTGGTTTAGTTCTGCTGATCTGGCTGGCTTTCTTCTTTCTTCCTTGGGATAAACCAGTTCTGGGAATATCTATCAATCTCTTAATCATGCAGAAAGTTTTACTAGTTTTTGGAATTCTGTCCATTTTGATGGCCTTGCTGTCCAAGAAAGTCAGTCTCTTTGTTTTTGGACTTATCTGTTGTCTTTCTTTTTGGACTTATCTGTTGTCTTTCTTTTTGGATAAATCTATTTATCCTATTTGCCATTTTGCCGATTCTTGGCAATTAAAGTATCATAAAAGTCAGAGAGGTTAGCTTGAAAACTAGCCTCTTTTTCCTTTTCAAAATGGGGATTCTTCCTTGAAAATAATCAGTAATTGTGCTAAAATTAAAAGAACATTCTAAAATATTCGGAATTTAAAGTAAGGAAAAACATGGCTAATATTTTAAAAACAATTATCGAAAATGATAAAGGAGAAATCCGTCGTCTGGAAAAGATGGCTGACAAGGTTTTCAAATACGAAGACCAAATGGCTGCTTTGACTGATGACCAACTAAAAGCAAAAACAGTTGAATTTAAAGAACGTTATCAAAATGGAGAATCGCTGGATTCATTGCTTTATGAAGCATTTGCGGTTGTCCGTGAGGGTGCCAAACGTGTCCTAGGTCTCTTCCCATATAAGGTTCAGGTCATGGGGGGAATCGTTCTTCACCATGGTGACGTGCCAGAGATGCGTACAGGGGAAGGGAAAACCTTGACTGCGACTATGCCGGTATACCTCAATGCCCTTTCAGGCAAAGGGGTTCACGTAGTTACGGTTAACGAATACCTATCAGAACGTGACGCGACTGAGATGGGTGAATTGTACTCATGGCTTGGTTTGTCAGTAGGGATTAACTTGGCTGCCAAATCTCCAATGGAGAAAAAAGAAGCCTATGAGTGTGACATTACCTACTCAACCAACTCAGAAATCGGATTTGACTACCTACGTGATAACATGGTCGTTCGTGCTGAAAACATGGTACAACGTCCGCTTAACTATGCCTTGGTCGATGAGGTTGACTCTATCTTGATTGACGAGGCCCGTACACCTTTGATCGTATCAGGTGCTAATGCAGTTGAAACCAGTCAGCTCTACCATATGGCAGACCACTATGTAAAATCTTTGGACAAAGACGACTACATCATCGATGTGCAGTCTAAGACTATTGGTTTGTCTGATTCAGGGATTGACAAGGCTGAAAGCTACTTCAAGCTTGAAAATCTCTATGACATCGAAAACGTAGCTTTGACTCACTTTATCGATAATGCCCTTCGTGCCAACTACATCATGCTTCTCGATATTGACTATGTGGTGAGCGAAGAGCAAGAAATCTTGATTGTCGACCAATTTACAGGTCGTACCATGGAAGGTCGTCGTTATTCTGATGGCTTGCACCAAGCTATTGAAGCCAAAGAAGGTGTGCCAATCCAGGATGAAACCAAGACATCTGCCTCAATCACGTATCAAAACCTTTTCCGTATGTACAAGAAATTGTCTGGTATGACGGGGACAGGTAAGACTGAGGAAGAAGAATTCCGTGAAATCTACAACATTCGTGTTATTCCAATCCCAACAAACCGTCCTGTTCAACGGATTGACCACTCAGACCTTCTTTATGCAAGTATCGAATCTAAGTTTAAAGCGGTTGTCGAAGACGTTAAGGCTCGTTACCAAAAGGGTCAGCCTGTCTTGGTTGGTACAGTAGCGGTTGAAACTAGTGACTACATTTCTAAGAAATTGGTCGCAGCTGGTGTTCCTCACGAAGTCTTGAATGCCAAAAATCACTATAGAGAAGCCCAAATCATCATGAATGCTGGTCAACGTGGTGCCGTTACCATCGCAACCAACATGGCGGGTCGTGGTACCGACATCAAGCTTGGTGAAGGTGTTCGCGAATTGGGTGGACTTTGTGTGATTGGTACAGAACGTCATGAAAGTCGTCGTATCGATAACCAGCTTCGTGGACGTTCAGGTCGTCAAGGAGATCCAGGTGAGTCACAATTCTACCTCTCTCTTGAAGATGATTTGATGAAACGTTTTGGTTCTGAACGCTTGAAAGGCATATTTGAACGCTTGAATATGTCTGAAGAGGCCATTGAGTCTCGTATGTTGACGCGTCAGGTTGAGGCAGCTCAGAAACGTGTCGAAGGAAATAACTACGATACCCGTAAACAAGTCCTTCAATACGACGATGTCATGCGTGAACAACGTGAGATTATCTATGCTCAACGTTACGATGTCATCACTGCAGACCGTGACTTGGCACCTGAAATTCAGGCTATGCACAAACGCACGATTGAACGTGTCGTCGATGGTCATGCGCGTGCCAAACAAGATGAAAAACTTGAAGCAATTTTGAACTTTGCTAAGTACAACTTGCTTCCAGAAGATTCTATTACGATGGAAGACTTGTCAGGCTTGTCTGATAAGGCCATCAAGGAAGAGCTTTTTCAACGTGCCTTGAAGGTTTATGATAGTCAGGTTTCAAAACTACGCGATGAAGAAGCAGTTAAAGAATTCCAAAAAGTTTTGATTCTACGAGTGGTGGATAACAAGTGGACAGATCATATCGATGCCCTTGATCAATTGCGTAACGCGGTTGGACTTCGTGGTTATGCTCAGAACAACCCTGTTGTTGAGTATCAGGCAGAAGGTTTCCGTATGTTTAATGATATGATTGGTTCGATTGAGTTTGATGTGACACGCTTGATGATGAAAGCACAAATTCATGAACAAGAAAGACCACAGGCAGAACGCCATATCAGTACAACAGCGACTCGCAATATCGCTGCTCACCAATCAAGTATGCCAGAAGATTTGGATTTGAGCCAGATTGGACGCAATCAACTTTGCCCATGTGGTTCTGGTAAGAAGTTTAAAAATTGTCACGGTAAAAGACAATAAAATGAGATAGTTTAGAGGCGGATATCTTGTGAAAAGTAAATTTTTACTTGGTATCCGTTTGCTTTATAAGGAGATGACTTATGGTATTTACAGCAAAAAGTCCTAAAATAAATATCGAAGAAGTTCGTGCCTTATCAAAATTAGAAGGCCAAGCTTTGGAGAGAAAATCACAGCGCGATCAAGAGCTAGAAGCCATCATGCGTGGAGAAGACCAGCGGATTCTCTTGGTAATCGGTCCGTGCTCATCTGACAACGAAGAAGCTGTCCTTGAATACGCTAAGCGTTTGGCAGTCCTACAAGAAGAAGTGGCAGATCGTATCTTTATGGTTATGCGTGTTTATACTGCCAAACCCCGTACCAACGGAGATGGCTATAAGGGCTTGATTCACCAGCCTAACGCGACAGAAGCGCCTAGTCTTATCAATGGAATCAAAGCCGTTCGCCATCTTCACTATCGTGTCATCACAGAAACAGGGATGACAACTGCTGATGAAATGCTTTATCCTGAAAACCTTCCGCTTGTAGATGATTTGATTTCTTACATGGCAGTTGGTGCCCGTTCAGTTGAAGACCAGCAACACCGCTTTGTGGCAAGTGGGGCAGGATTTTCTACTGGTTTTAAAAATCCAACCTCTGGAAATCTCAATGTCATGTTTAATGGGATTTATGCTGCTCAAAACAAACAAAGTTTCCTTTTCTTAGGAAAAGAAGTAGAAACAACTGGGAACCCGCTTTCACACGCTATTCTTCGTGGTGCTCTTAATGAGTATGGTAACAATATTCCCAACTACTATTATGACAATTTAATTGAGACCATTGCCCAGTATGAGAAAATGGGCTTGGAAAATCCTTTTATCATCATTGATACCAATCATGACAATTCTGGTAAGCAGTATATGGAACAGATCCGAATTGTCCGCCAGACCTTGATTAACCGTGCTTGGAATGAAAAAATTAAGCAGTTCGTTCGTGGTTTTATGATTGAGTCTTATCTGGAAGATGGTCGACAAAATGAGCCAGAAGTATTTGGTAAGTCTATCACAGACCCTTGCTTGGGTTGGGATAACACAGAAGCTCTTGTCAGAGAAATTTACAAAACGTTAGGAGAATAAGATGGCATTTATTGAAAAAGGTCAAGAAATCGATATGGAAGTCATTAAGGCTGAAACCCAATTGTCTGCGGAAGCCTTGAGACTCAAGGAAAGCCGTGACAGGGAATTGGCAGACATTATTTCAGGGGAAGATGACCGTCTCCTTTTGGTAATTGGTCCTTGCTCTTCTGATAATGAAGAAGCTGTCTTGGAATATGCCCGCCGCTTGTCAGCCTTGCAAAAGAAGGTAGCGGACAAGATTTTCATGGTTATGCGCGTTTATACTGCTAAGCCTCGTACCAACGGAGACGGCTATAAAGGGTTGGTTCACCAGCCAGACACTTCTAAGGCTCCAAGCCTGATTAACGGTTTGCAGGCTGTGCGCCAGTTGCACTACCGAGTGATTACAGAGACTGGTTTGACGACGGCAGATGAGATGCTTTATCCGTCAAATCTAATTTTGGTGGATGACTTGGTCAGCTACCATGCTGTTGGAGCTCGTTCTGTGGAAGACCAAGAGCACCGCTTTGTGGCTTCTGGGATTGATGCACCAGTAGGGATGAAAAATCCAACCTCAGGAAATTTGGGTGTTATGTTTAACGCCATCTATGCTGCTCAAAACAAGCAAACCTTCCTTTACCATGGGCAGGAAGTTGAGACATCAGGTAATCCTTTGTCCCATGTTATCCTCCGTGGAGCAGTCAACGAGTATGGCAATTATATGCCGAATTACTACTATGAAAACTTACTCCAAGCCATTGAGCGTTATGAAACCATGGGACTTGAAAATCCCTTTATCCTCATTGACACCAACCATGATAATTCAGGTAAGCAATATATGGAGCAGATTCGAATTGTTCGCCAGACCTTGCAGAATCGTGATTGGAATGAGAAAATTAAAAAGACGGTTCGAGGCTTTATGATTGAATCTTACCTAGCAGATGGTCGTCAAAACCAACCAGAGGTCTTTGGTTGCTCTATTACCGATCCTTGCTTGGGTTGGGAAAATACAGAGGCCTTGGTAGAAGAGATTTATGCTACCTTGACAAAATAAGTGAAAAGGATGGAGTTGGGGAATCTCAACTCCTTTTGATGAGAATGATAGTTGGACACGGAATTGACATCGAAGAATTGGCTTCGATAGAAAGAGCGGCTGCACGACATGAAGGCTTTGCTAAGCGCGTGCTGACCGCTCAGGAAATGGAGCGCTTCACCAGTCTTAAAGGGCGCAGACAGATTGAATATTTGGCTGGTCGTTGGTCGGCTAAGGAGGCCTTTTCCAAGGCTATGGGAACGGGTATTGGCAAGCTCGGTTTTCAGGATTTAGAAGTCTTAAACAATGAACGCGGGGCGCCTTATTTTAGTCAGTCACCATTTTCAGGAAAAATTTGGCTATCTATCAGCCATACCGATCAGTTTGTGACAGCCAGTGTCATTTTGGAGGAAAATCATGAAAGCTAGTCCGCATAGACCAACCAAGGCTCTGATTCATCTGGGAGCTATTCGACACAATATTCAGCAAATGGGGGCTCATATCCCTGAGGGGACACTCAAGTGGGCAGTGGTCAAAGCCAATGCCTATGGGCATGGGGCAGTAGCTGTTGCCAATGCGATTCAAGATGATGTCGATGGCTTTTGCGTTTCCAATATTGATGAAGCTATTGAACTCAGACAAGCTGGACTCAGCAAGAAAATCCTTATTTTAGGAGTTTCTGAGCTAGAAGCTGTTACTCTAGCTAAAGAATATGACATCACCTTGACAGTGGCTGGATTGGAGTGGATTCAAGCACTGTTAGATAAGGAAGCGGACCTAACTGGATTGACAGTTCACCTCAAGATTGACTCAGGGATGGGACGGATTGGTTTTAGAGAGGCTAGTGAGGCTGATCAGGCTCAAGACTTGCTCCAACAACACGGTGTTCGTGTTGAAGGAATCTTTACCCACTTTGCGACTGCTGATGAGGAATCAGATGACTATTTTAATGCCCAGTTAGAACGGTTTAAAACCATTCTATCAAGTATGAAAGGTCTTCCAGAGCTGGTTCATGCCAGTAATTCGGCAACGACTCTTTGGCATGTAGAGACTATTTTCAATGCGGTTCGTATGGGAGATGCCATGTATGGTCTTAATCCTAGCGGAGAGGTCTTGGATTTACCCTATGACTTGATTCCAGCCTTGACCTTGGAGTCTGCTCTGGTTCATGTCAAGACAGTTTCAGCTGGAGCTTGCATGGGCTACGGGGCGACCTATCAGGCAGATAGCGAGCAGGTCATCGCGACCATGCCAATCGGCTATGCAGATGGATGGACAAGAGACATGGAAAATTTCTCTGTCTTGGTAGATGGCCAAGCTTGCCCAATTGTCGGCAGGGTTTCGATGGACCAAATCACTATTCGATTGCCTAAGCCTTACCCACTCGGAACCAAGGTAACCTTGATTGGCTCCAATGGGGATAAGGAAATCACTGCAACTCAGGTAGCGTCCTACCGTGGGACTATTAACTATGAGGTGGTTTGTCTTCTCAGCGACCGCATTCCGAGAGAATATGATTAGAAAAGAAAGGAGTGGAGCATGAATCTACATCAACCCTTGCATGTCTTACCTGGTGTGGGACCAAAGTCAGCAGAAAAATACGCCAAACTAGGAATTGAAAACTTGCAAGACCTCTTGCTTTACTTTCCTTTCAGATATGAAGATTTCAAAACCAAGCAAGTGCTGGAGCTGGAAGACGGAGAAAAGGCAGTTCTGTCTGGACAAGTAGTGACTCCTGCCAGTGTCCAGTATTATGGTTTCAAGCGCAATCGTCTGCGCTTTAGCCTCAAGCAGGGAGAAGTCGTTTTTGCGGTGAACTTCTTTAACCAGCCCTATCTGGCTGATAAGATAGAGTTGGGAGCAACTCTTGCTGTCTTTGGAAAATGGGACCGTGCCAAGGCTAGTCTGACTGGGATGAAGGTCCTGGCTCAGGTGGAAGATGATCTCCAACCTGTCTATCGCTTGGCTCAGGGAATCAGTCAGGCCAGTCTGGTCAAAGTTATCAAGACAGCCTTTGATCAGGGACTGGACCTCTTGATTGAGGAAAATCTTCCCCAGTCTTTGCTGGACAAATACAAACTCATGTCCCGTTGTCAGGCTGTTCGTGCCATGCATTTCCCCAAGGATTTGGCAGAATACAAGCAGGCTCTTCGCCGTATCAAATTTGAGGAACTCTTTTATTTTCAAATGCAATTGCAGACGCTCAAGTCTGAAAATAGAGTTCAGGGAAGTGGTCTGGTTCTGAATTGGTCTCAGGAAAAAGTGACAGTAGTTAAAGAAAATCTACCTTTTTCCTTGACCCCAGCTCAAGAAAAGAGTTTACAGGAAATTTTGACAGACATGAAGTCGGATCACCACATGAATCGTCTCTTGCAAGGGGATGTGGGGAGCGGAAAAACGGTGGTCGCTGGCTTGGCTATGTTTGCGGCAGTGACAGCTGGCTACCAATCAGCCCTCATGGTACCAACAGAAATTCTCGCAGAGCAACACTTTGAGAGTCTACAGAGTCTCTTTCCAGACCTAAAACTGGCTCTCTTGACAGGTTCCTTAAAAGCTGCAGAAAAGAGAGAAGTCTTGGAGACCATTGCCAAGGGTGAGGCTGATTTGATTATCGGAACCCACGCTCTGATTCAGGATGGAGTGGATTATGCTCGCCTTGGCTTGATTATCATCGATGAACAGCACCGTTTTGGTGTGGGGCAAAGGCGTATTTTACGGGAAAAAGGCGACAATCCAGATGTCCTCATGATGACGGCGACTCCCATTCCACGGACGCTGGCCATCACAGCCTTCGGAGATATGGATGTTTCCATTATCGACCAGATGCCAGCAGGTCGGAAGCCTATTGTGACACGCTGGATCAAGCATGAGCACTTACCTCAGGTCTTGACTTGGTTAGAGGGGGAAATTCAAAAAGGTTCCCAAGCCTATGTCATCTCTCCCTTGATTGAAGAATCAGAAGCTCTAGATCTGAAAAATGCCATTGCCTTATCAGAGGAGTTGACGGCTCATTTTGCAGGCAAGGCAGAGGTGGCTCTTCTACATGGTAAGATGAAGAGTGACGAAAAGGACCAGATTATGCAGGAGTTCAAAGAGCGAAAAACGGATATTCTAGTTTCGACAACAGTTATCGAGGTTGGGGTCAATGTTCCAAATGCGACCGTCATGATTATCATGGATGCCGATCGTTTCGGTCTCAGCCAGCTTCACCAGCTTAGAGGTCGTGTCGGTCGGGGAGATAAGCAGTCCTATGCTGTTCTCGTTGCCAATCCCAAGACTGATTCTGGGAAAGACCGCATGCGCATCATGACAGAAACGACCAATGGTTTTGTCCTTGCGGAGGAAGATTTGAAAATGCGTGGTTCTGGTGAGATTTTTGGAACCAGACAGTCAGGGCTTCCAGAGTTCCAAGTGGCTGATATTATCGAGGATTTTCCGATTTTAGAAGAAGCTAGAAAAGTTGCTAGTTACATTAGTTCTATTGAAGGCTGGCAAGAGGATCCAGAGTGGCGCATGATTGCCTTTCATCTGGAAAAGAAAGAACATCTGGATTAAGCTTTCTCTAAGGAAAACTTAAGCTAGCTTTCAGGTTTGGCCCTTATACTAGAGTCATCAAAAAGAAACGAGGACTCTCATATGACAGTAACGATTAAAGTAAATTACCCAAGCACTTTTCAAAAGAAAGAAGCAAAAAACTAGTATAAACAGAAGAGAGAGCGAAATGCTCTTTTTTCGTTTCTAAAACTACTTTTAGCCCATCATCCTAAAAGTAAAGAATCTAAATTCACTTTCTATTTACCCTTCTTTCTTGCATTGATTACATAGATATGCTACAGTTGTGGTAACGATTATAAAATAAAAGGAGCATGCTATGAAAAATCCAGCTTTGTTAGAAGAAATGAAGACTTATAAAGGCAGGGACGAGGTTCCGGAAGATTTTGATGCTTTCTGGGATGAGGAAGTGAAAAAAGTTTCCACGCTTCCAGCCTACCACTTGGAGGAAAGAGATTTCCACATTCCTCAAGTCAAGTGCTATGAACTAACCTTTGAAGGAACCAATGAAGGCAAGGTCTATGCACGCGTCGTTCTTCCAAAGAGTGAGGAGAAGGTTCCACTAATCTTCCATTTCCATGGTTATATGGGACGTGGCTGGGATTGGGCCGACATGCTAGCCTTCACCGTAGCTGGTTACGGTGTTGTTTCCATGGATGTTCGAGGCCAGTCGGGCTATTCACAAGACGGTTTGCGTTCTCCTCTAGGAAATACGGTTAAGGGACATATTATCCGTGGTGCTGTGGAGGGTCGGGATCACCTCTTTTATAAGGATGTTTATCTGGATATTTACCAGTTGGTTGAAATTATTGCTAATCTGCCTGAGGTAGATGAGAAGCGTCTTTCTAGCTATGGTGCCTCTCAAGGTGGTGCTCTAGCTTTGGTTGCAGCAGCGCTCAATCCTCGAATTCAGAAAACAGTTTCCATCTATCCCTTCTTGTCAGACTTCAGACGGGTGATTGAGATTGGCAATACTAGTGAGGCCTATGATGAACTTTTCCGTTATTTCAAGTTCCACGATCCTTTTCATGAAACAGAGGAGGAAATCATGGCGACCCTTGCCTATATCGATGTCAAAAATCTTGCCCATCGTATCCAAGGTGAGGTTAAGATGATTACGGGCTTGGACGACGATGTTTGCTATCCCATTACCCAGTTTGCGATTTACAATCGTTTGATCTGCGATAAGGCTTATCGCATCATGCCTGAGTATGCCCACGAAGCCATGAATGTTTTTGTCAATGACCAGATTTATAACTGGCTCTGTGGGAGTGAGATTCCTTTCAAATATCTAAAATAAGGAGTCGACTCTAGGCACAAAATCTTAAAAATCACAAACACGCATAGTATCAGGGGATTAAGAAGACTTGATACTATGCGTTTTATCATGGAAATATTTATAGAATTTTTTGTTGCTAGCTTTGTCAAATTGCTTAAAATAATTTTTTTCAGAAAGCAAAAGCCGATACCTATCGAGTAGGGTAGTTCTTGCTATCGTCAGGCTTGTCTGTAGGTGTTAATACTTTCCAAAAATCTCTTCAAACCACGTCAGCTTCGCCTTGCCGTAGGTATGGTTACTGACTTCGTCAGTTTCATCTACAACCTCAAAACGGTGTTTTGAGCTGACTTCGTCAGTTCCATCTACAACCTCAAAACAGTGTTTTGAGCATCATGCGGCTAGCTTCTTAGTTTGCTCTTTGATTTTCATTGAGTGTAAAAAACAGATGAGTCTCTGTTTTCTTTTTATGGACTATAAATGTTCATCTGAAACTACTTTCAAGGATATTATTATACAAAAGAGTTTCTTGAAACTAAAATCTATTATACTACACTGTATTGAAAGCGTTTTAGAAATGAGGTATAATAAATTTGCTAACACTTATAAAAAGTGATAGAATCTTATCTTTATGTATATTTAAAGATAGATTGCTGTAAAAATAGTAGCAGCTATGCGAAATGACAGATAGAGAGAAGGGATTGAAGCTTAGAAAAGGGGAATAATATGATATTTAAGGCATTCAAGACAAAAAAGCAGAGAAAAAGACAAATTGAACTACTTTTGACAGTTTTTTTCGACAGTTTTCTGATTGATTTATTTCTTCACTTATTTGGGATTGTCCCCTTTAAGCTGGATAAGATTCTGATTGTGAGCTTGATTATATTTCCCATTATTTCTACAAGTATTTATGCTTATGAAAAGCTATTTGAAAAAGTGTTCGATAAGGATTGAGCAGGAAGTATGGTGTAAATAGCATAAGCTGATGTCCATCATTTGCTTATAAAGAGATATTTTAGTTTAATTGCAGCGGTGTCCTGGTAGATAAACTAGATTGGCAGGAGTCTGATTGGAGAAAGGAGAGGGGAAATTTGGCACCAATTTGAGATAGTTTGTTTAGTTCATTTTTGTCATTTAAATGAACTGTAGTAAAAGAAAGTTAAGAAAAGACAAACTAAGTGCATTTTCTGGAGTAAATGTCTTATTTCAGAAATCGGGATATAGATATAGAGAGGAACAGTATGAATCGGAATGTTCAAGAACGTAAGTGTCGTTATAGTATTAGGAAACTATCGGTAGGAGCGGTTTCTATGATTGTGGGAGCAGTGGTGTTTGGAACGTCTCCTGTTTTAGCTCAAGAAGGGGCGAGTGAGCAACCTCTGGCAAATGAAACTCAACTTTCGGGGGGGGGGGAGCTCAACCCTAACTGATACAGAAAAGAGCCAGCCTTCTGAGGAAGGAGAAAATATAACTCTTCCTGCAGAGCATGTAGAGTCTGTTTCAGAGACTGAACTTTCTGGCAATGATCAAGAACAAGAAAGGGAAGATAAGCAAGAAGAAAAAATTCCAAGAGATTACTATGCACGAGATTTGGAAAATGTCGAAACAGTGATAGAAAAAGATGACTTAGAGACGAATGATTCAAATGGAAAAAGAGTAGACTTGTCTGATGAATTAGAGAAAGTAAAGGGACTCCAAAATGCAACTGTTCATGTGGAGTTCAAACCGGCTGCTGATGGTCCTAGTTTTTACAATCTCTTTTCTGCTTCCAGTACAACTAAAGTAAATGAGTACTTTACAATGGCAATCAATAATGGGACAGCTTTGATAGAGGGACGTGGAGCTGATGGTAGTCAATTTTATGGAAGTTATACAGATGCGCCTTTGAAGATTAGACCAGGCAAGTATAATTCGGTTACTTTTACTGTTGAAAGACCAAAAAAGGATAGTCCAAATGGTCAGGTTCGTCTTTATGTGAATGGTGTATTATCTCGTACGAATAAAAAGTCAGGGAAATTCCTGGCAGACATGCCAGATGTGGATAAACTTCAGTTAGGTGCAACTAATAGAGCAGGAGAACTGAAGTGGGGCTCAAATCTCTCTATTCGTAATCTGACTGTATACAATCGTGCTCTAACTCCAGAGGAAGTCAAAAAACGTAGCCAGTTATTTGATGTGACAGATATTGAGCCGTCACTTCCTGAAGGGGCAGTCTTGACAGAGAAGCAAGAGTTGTTTATGAGCGGTGTCAATGGTAAGCCAAATAGTGAAGGAATTAAGAGTTATCGGATTCCAGCTTTGCTACGTACGGATAAAGGAACATTACTGGCAGGGGCAGATCAGCGTCGTCTCCACCATTCTGATTGGGGAGATATTGCTATGGTCGTTAGGAGAAGTGAGGATGGGGGAACTACTTGGCAGCCAACCTTAACCTTGACCAACTTGCGAGACAATCCAGAAGCAAAAGATCCGCAGGCACCATCTCCACTTAATATCGATATGGTCTTGGTTCAAGATCCTACCACAAAGAGAATTTTTTCAATCTACGATATGTTTCCAGAAGGTCGAGCTGTCTTTGGAATGCCAAACAAACCTCAAAAAGCTTATCAACAAGTTGGAGATAAGCACTATCAATTACTATATAAACAAGGGGAAAATCAAGCATATACTGTCCGAGAAAACGGAGAAGTATATGATGCAAATAATCAAAAAACAGATTATCGCGTTGTAGTGGATCCAAAAGAAGAAGCCTACAGAGATAAGGGTGACCTCTATAAAGGAGAAGAGCTTCTTGGGAATATCTACTTTGCTCCATCTGCTAAAAATCCATTTCGTGTAGCCTATACGAGCTATTTGTGGCTTTCCTATAGTGATGATGATGGGAAAACTTGGTCGCAACCAAGAGATATTACACCATCAATTCGCCAAGATTGGATGAAATTTTTAGGAACAGGTCCAGGTACAGGAATTGTGCTTAGAACAGGAGAGCACAAGGGTCGTATCTTAGTTCCTACTTATACCACCAATGCTATCTCCCATCTAAGCGGATCCCAGTCTTCTCGTTTGATTTATTCAGATGACCATGGAGAAACATGGCAGGCTGGAGCGGCTGTCAATGATGATAGGACGGTAGGTAGAAGGAAAATTCATTCCTCAACTATGAATAATAGTCCTGCCCAAAATACAGAGTCAGTTGCTGTACAGTTAAATAATGGTGATGTGAAACTCTTTATGAGAGGATTAACGGGTGATTTACAGGTTGCCACAAGTAAAGATGGTGGGCAAACTTGGGACAAGGAAATCAAGAGATATAATCAGGTTAAAGATGTTTATGTCCAAATGGCTGCTATTCACACCATGCACGAAGGAAAAGAATACATCATTTTAACCAATTCAGGAGGACCTAAACGGACGAATGGAATGGCTCATTTGGCTCGTGTAGAGGACAACGGAGACTTGACTTGGTTACATCATAGACCAATTCAAAAAGGAGAGTTTGCCTATAATTCGCTCCAAGAATTAGGAAATGGGGAGTATGGTATCTTGTATGAACACACTGAAAAAGGACAAAATGACTATACCCTATCATTTAGAAAATTTAATTGGGACTTTTTAACAAAAGATCCGGTATATCCAACGAGTGTAACTATCAGGGACGTTCGTAAATTGGAAACAGAAGAAGAGGATGCAGGACAAGGTATCTTAGCTATGCAATTTGATTCTGAGGTACTAGTGAATTCTATTCCGACTTTGACTTTAGCGAATGGACACAAAGCTACCTTCTTGACCCAAGCAGATCAAAAAACTCTACTTTTCACCTTTAATAAAGAAGATGCAGGTCAAGAAATTACAGGTCTACTGGCCGGTAGAATTGACAGTATGCATGATTTACCAGTTACACTAGCTGGCAGTAGAATTCCTGAAGATGCGAAAGAAAATCCTGTCGAGACCATGAATACAATAAGAGAAAATGTATCTGAGGAGATGACAGAAAGGAAGTCAGAGAAGGATAAATTATCTTTGGGGTCTTCAGATAGAATGGTAGCAAACTCTCCTCTTACTTCTTTTGCTCCTCGTTACCTCCAATCTTATGTAGGAGATGTTATTAAAACTGAGACTAAAGTTCCAATAACGACTGGTTGGAAGCAAGAAAATGGTGCGTGGTATTTTTATACATCTGCTGGTGAAGTGGTGAAAGGCTGGCATCAGGAAGCGGATAAATGGTACTACTTGAGTTCTACTGGTGCGATGGCAACTGGTTGGGTCAGAGATGGTAATCAATGGTATTATTTGAGTGAGAGTGGAGCAATGTCTACTGGCTGGGTTGAATCCAGTGGTGTGTGGTACTATCTCAATGCTAACGGCTCAATGGCAACTGGTTGGGTCAGAGATGGTAACCAATGGTATTATTTGAGTGAGAGCGGAGCAATGTCTACTGGCTGGGTTGAATCCAGTGGTGTGTGGTACTATCTCAATGCTAACGGTTCAATGGCAACTGGTTGGATAAAAGATGGAGACCATTGGTACTATCAGGAATCATCTGGTGCAATGAAGGTAAATCAATGGTTCCAAGTTGGAGACAAATGGTACTATGTCAATGAAAGCGGAAGATTAGCGGTTAATACTATAGTAGATGGTTATAAAGTTAACTCCAATGGGGAGTGGGTCAACTACTAGAACCTTGGATGTTGATGAATAACTGAGACATGTTTTGTCCGTCATAGAGATAAAAAGTTTATTTAGATAGTTTTCGTAGAAATTTCTACTTTAAGAAAAAGTCAATTTAGATGAGCTCTTATTGCCGGGTAAATGCCTTGCTAGTCGTAAATAAACTGTATATTTCCGACTTACTTAGGACTGGATACCACTAGTCGCAACTTAACAGTTCGCTTTAAGTGTTAAAATGCATATAGCTAGTTATTGGTTATATGCGTTTTTGTTCTTGATTATTTTATTTCTGTCTTGGAATATAGGTAAAATTATAGTAAAATAAAATTCTGTAAATCATGTTGGTAGATATACAGGAAGAAGAGTGTATTGTTGACAATACAGCACATAGAATCCAACATGTCCTTATACTCAAAAAATCAAAGAGCAAATTAGGAAGCTAACCGTAGCCTGCTCAAAACACCGCTTTGAGGTTGCAGATAGA